>URDD01000082.1 GCA_900546395.1 uncultured Bacteroidales bacterium
CAGGTATTGCCTTTAACCCTGATGTGCCTGTTGAGTCTGTTTTTCCATATCTGGATGAATGTGACTTCGTTTTGGTCATGTCTGTATTCGCAGGTTTCGGCGGTCAGAAATTTATAGATTCGACCTACGGAAGGGTGAGGACTTTGAAGGAGGAGATTCTGCGTAGGGGACTTGATGTCAAAATTGAAGTTGACGGAGGCGTTTCTCCAGCCAATGCTGCTGACTTGCGCGATGCCGGTGCTGATATCTTAGTGGCAGGAAGTGCTGTCTTCAATGCTCAGAATCCATCAGATGTAATCTCACAGCTGAAAGGAATCATATAATATATCCGATTTCCTTGAACGCAAATTCAATGATACGGCCCTCTGCATCTTCGACTTGTAGCAGGGCCGTTTCATTTATGCCTCGTATAATTCCAGTAAATTCATTGCCATTCCGCATATCCATGTATCTGTAAGGCTCATTTTTACGGTAAAGCAGGGTAAGATAGTCAGATTTAAGTCTATCTGAGAAATCATGTATTTCAGAAAGTCGTTCAGTAATATGTCTGGTCAGATTTACCAGTTCTGTTTCCAACACATATTCTTTTCCGCTTATAAGTGTCATAGATACAGGGTTTGGAATATTGTCAGGAAAGTCTGTCTGGTTTACATTCAGGCCTACGCCTGCAATGCATGACGATAGTTGTCCGTTTCTGACAGTGTTTTCTATAAGAATACCGCAAATCTTTCTGTCACCGACATATATGTCATTAGGCCATTTTATCATGGCGCCTATTCCTTTTTCTCTAAGATACCCTGTAATTCCCAGTGCAATGGCTTCGCTTATGACAAATTGACATGCCACTGCTACACCATCCATTGTTCCGTTGCCGGATTTCATGACTAATGAAAAAGTGAGGTTTTTTGCAGTTTCTGTTTTCCATGAATTGCCTCTTTGACCGCGTCCTGCGGTCTGTTCCTTAGCAGCGATAACTGTAGTGTGGCTTATTTTGTCAAGACGTCTTTTGGCTTCATTATTGGTCGAATCAATGCTGTCCAGCCATATTATGTCTGTCATATTTTCCATTGGTGTAGATTTTGTTTATATTTGCAAATTAATAGAAGATTTTTCAATTATGAATCATAACATGGAATTAAATGTCGTTGCAGAGGCAATGCTTGAGAAAAAAGGTCAGGATGTAGTATCTCTTGACTTGAAGAATGTAGGAACAGCCATTTCTGATTATTTTATAGTATGTAGCGCGGATTCGACCACTAATGTGTCGGCTATTGCAGACAATATTGAGGACAGAATGATTGAAAAGTGCAGGCGCAAGCCTCTTCGCACCCAGGGACGTGAAAATTGTATCTGGATTATTCTGGATTATGGCGATATAGTAGCTCATATATTTCAGACTCCATACAGGGACTTTTACAGGCTTGAAGATCTTTGGGCAGACGCAGAACGTACGGAATATTCTGACAATCAGTAATTTTGAAAGATAATGAGTAACTCTGTCAATAATAATCCCGGATCGAAAAACGGTCCAGGGAAGAACAAGCAGATACGTTTTTCATTCAGTTTTTCTTGGATTTATATTATATTGATTTTCGGTATAATATGGATGTTTTTCAACCAGGATGGAGCAAATCCGCAAAAAATAGAATGGCAAGACGTCAAGGATCAGATTAAGGCCGGAGACGTGAAGGAGATAGTCTTTATAAGAAATGACTATGAAGGCCGTGTGACTATCAAGCCGGACAGGCTGGCAAAATATGCTGACAAGTTCGGAGGCAATGTACCGAAGAAGTCTCCTCATTTTATTTTTCTGGTTTCTGGAAATTTCAATGCCGAAGAGACATTTGGAGAGCTGAATGATGCACTTCCAGTCAGCGATCAGTTTAAAGTAGTGATTGAGAACAATAACAAAATATGGAGTTCGATGCTTGAGTGGCTTCTGTTCCCGCTTTTGTTTTTGTTCATAATGTGGTTCTTCATGTTCCGGGGTATGGGCAGAAACACACCGGGAGGCGGTCCAGGAGGAATCTTTAATGTGGGGAAATCAACAGGAAAACTTGCCGAGAAGGACAATATCAAAGTATCTTTCAAAGATGTTGCTGGACTTGAGGGTGCTAAGGAGGAAATTATGGAGATAGTGGATTTCCTGAAAAACCCCAATAAATACACTGCATTAGGTGGCAAGATTCCGAAAGGAGCCCTGCTCGTCGGCCCTCCGGGAACAGGAAAAACATTGTTGGCAAAAGCTGTTGCAGGTGAAGCCAATGTGCCGTTCTTTTCCATTTCCGGTTCTGATTTTGTCGAAATGTTTGTCGGTGTCGGAGCATCAAGGGTAAGGGACTTGTTCCGTCAGGCAAAGGAAAAGGCACCATGCATTGTTTTTATTGATGAAATTGATGCTGTCGGTCGTGCAAGAGGCAAGAATGTGGGATTCTCGTCAAATGACGAGAGGGAAAACACTCTCAATCAGTTGCTTACTGAAATGGACGGATTTGATTCAAATTCTGGTGTCATTATTCTTGCAGCCACTAACAGAGCGGATATACTTGACAAAGCTCTTTTGAGGGCAGGACGTTTTGACCGTCAGATACATGTTGACCTTCCTGATTTGAAAGAACGCGTCGATATATTCAAGGTTCATTTGAAGAACCTTAAACTTGAGCCTGAATTTGACGTTGAATTTCTGGCAAAGCATACTCCAGGATTTTCCGGCGCTGATATTGCGAATGTTTGCAATGAGGCTGCTCTTACCGCAGCACGCAAAAACAAGACTGTTATTGACAAGCAGGATTTTCTTGACGCGGTTGACCGTATAATAGGAGGTCTCGAACGTAAGACCATGATAATAACTCCTGAAGAGAAAAAATCGATTGCTCATCATGAGGCGGGTCATGCTACGGTCAGCTGGTTTCTCAGATATGCAAATCCTTTGTTTAAGGTTACAATTGTTCCAAGAGGACAGGCACTCGGAGCTGCATGGTATCTTCCTGAAGAAAGAAAGCTTGAGACTCGTGAGCAGATGATTGATGAGATGTGTGCTCTGATAGGAGGACGGGTAGCAGAAGAAATAGTAAACGGTCAGCCATCTACAGGTGCGCTGAATGATTTGGAGCGGCTTACCAAGACAGCTTATGCTATGGTTACATATTATGGTATGAGCGACAAGGTAGGTACTGTATCTTTCTATGACTCCACGGGATCCAGAGGATATGATTTGTCAAAGCCGTACAGTGAGAAGACAGCTGAACTTATTGATTCGGAAGTGAAGGAGCTTATCCGGTTCATTCATGACAAGACCCATGATTTGTTAATGGAGCATAGAGACGGTTTTGAGCAGCTTGCAGCTCTCTTGTTGGAAAGAGAGGTCATTTTCTCAGAGGATCTTGAAAGAATATTTGGACCTCGCAAATGGAATGTTGAAACATCTGGCGGGGAAGAGAAGTCTGCCTGAGAGTTTTTGTTAATTTAATTATCTTCTGATGAATTTGAAGAATTTGTGCGTTAGGACACTGTCAGGAGTAGGTTTTGTGGCTATTATGGTCGCATGCCTGCTCCTTGACAAGTTTTTGTTTGCAGGACTTATGCTTTTCATTATGATAAGCATGATGTCTGAGTTTTTTAAAATGACTATGGGGAATGAGTATCGTTTTTCAAGGGTACTTTCGATTTTTGCCGGAGCAACATTGTTCATCCTCACTTTTCTTTACAGGGGACATGTAGGCAATTTCCCTGGAAGGCTTGTTATACTGTCCTTTATACCTATATTTATTTTCATGATAAATTCACTATATGTGAAGGATAAGACGGATTTCGGTAAATTTGCCAATTTATATACAGGAGTTTTATATATTGCTGTTCCTATGACATTGACAAATTTTGCCGTATTCAATTCTGAGGGACACTATACGGGAGTACTCCTTCTCTCGTTCTTCATTATAGTCTGGGCTTCTGATGTCGGAGCCTATCTGTTTGGTATAACTCTGGGGCAGAAATTCGGTAAGAAACTTTTCCCGGAAATATCACCGAAGAAGTCGTGGGTAGGATTCTGGGGCGGTTTTGCAATGTCTGTTCTTGCAGCTGTTGTATTACATTATACGGGGATGTTTCCAGAGAAGTATTCTTTGATTCATTGCTCAGCAATGGCCATTCTTATGAATATCTCGGGTGTATATGGAGACCTTATAGAGTCGCAGTGGAAGAGGCATTACTCTCTTAAGGACTCTGGTAATATGATACCCGGACATGGTGGTATGATGGACAGGTTTGACAGTGCCTTGCTTGCGATCCCTATGGGGGTTATTTATCTTACAGTATTTAATATATTGTAATTTATTATATCTTTTTTCCTATTGTAAAGGAATTTTTATAAATTTGCGCCATTCACTAACTTCATTTTTTTGATATGACAATTCACAGAGGCGGGATAAGTACAATACTTGGAATATGGGCATTTTGCCTGCTTATGATATTTATCGTATTGCATTTTATTCCCTGTGTCTTTATATCGTACCCGCTGGCCGGGGCATTTATTTTCTTTATGGGCTTTGTCTTGTATTTCTTCAGGGTTCCAGATAGGGAAGTGGTGCCGGGTGAAGCTGTTGTAACATCTGTTGCTGACGGAGAAGTCGTAATTATTGAAAAGGTATTTGAAAGCGAATACTTTAAAGGAGAGTGTATCCAAGTGTCCGTATATATGGACTTTTTCAATGTACATGTTAATTTCTGGCCTATAACAGGAGAAGTTACATATTATAAGTATCATCCTGGAAAGTATTTGCTGGCGTTCCTTCCAAAGGCCTCTGAACTTAATGAGCATACTTCCATTGCCATAAGAAACAGTAAGGGAGAAGTCTTTTTCAAGCAGCTTGCCGGTACTTTTGCAAGGAGAATTGAGTGCTATGCAGAAGTAGGTAAAGGTGGTGTAAAGGGCGAGCAGTGCGGAATAATCAAGTTCGGTTCCAGGATTGACATGTATCTGCCTCTTGATTCGGACATTAAAGTAAAAATCGGAGACGAAGTTCGTGCTTGTGAAACTGTTATAGCTGAGTTGCAGGCATGAGTGAAATCTTTATAATCTTATTTCTGATACTGTTAAACGGTATTTTCTCCATGTCTGAAATAGCTCTTATTTCAGCCAGGAAATCAAGTCTTCAGAATGATGCAGACAAAGGAAGCCAGTCTGCAAAGACGGCACTGAAGCTCGCAGGTGATCCGGATAAATTCCTGTCCGCAGTGCAGATGGGGATAACACTTATAGGAATTCTAACGGGTATATTTTCAGGAAACAAGATAGCGGCAGAATTTTCTGCATTATTTGTCAAAGCCGGGATGTTGCCACTTGCGGCAGGCGCGTTGTCCCAGACCATTATCGTTGTTCTTGTAACATATTTTACAATCCTTTTCGGAGAACTGGTCCCGAAGAGAATTGCAATGAGTTCATCTGAAAGGGTCGCTAAAATAGTCGCTAAGCCTATGAAGGCTGTTTCAGTACTTACTTCACCTTTCGTATGGCTTTTGGCCAAAAGTACAGCAGGTGTACTGAAAATATTAGGTGTCAAAGCGCAGGAGTCAAAGATTACGGAAGAGGAGATAAAGTCAATAATACAGGAAGGCACTGAAGAAGGGGAGGTTTCTCCTGTAGAGCAGGACATAGTGGATAGGGTGTTCGCTTTGGGTGATTTGAAAGTCAGTACTATAATGACTAACAGGACTGACATTATTTCTTTGGACATGGAAATGAGCGAGAGCGAAATAAGACATACCATAGAGGAAAATATATTCGAAGAATACCCGGTAACAGAGGATGGTGACCTAGATCATGTAATAGGAGTACTGACATTGAAGGATTTTGTTCTGAATGTTGGCAAGGAGGGTTTCAGTCTTGAGAAAATGATAAGAGAGCCTATATATTTTCATGAGAATATGAGCGTTTATTCTGTGCTGGAGGGTATGAAGGTCAAGAAAATAAGCAGGGCTCTGGTATGTGACGAGTTTGGTTCCTGTTCAGGAATCATAACCTTGAAGGATATCATGGAGGCTTTGGTAGGTTCGGTAAATGATGACCATCAGAGAGAGCCCGATATAGTTTCACGTGCCGACAATGAAAGCTGGCTGGTTGACGGTCAGTGCTCAATGTATGATTTCATAATGTATTTTGATCTTGATGAGTCAGTGCAGGATTATGAATATACTACAGTAGCAGGATTAGTCCTGGATGAGTTGGACCATGTCCCAGTTTCAGGCGAAAAGGTAACTTGGCGAGAATTTGAGTTTGAAGTTGTGGATATGGACGGCGCAAGAATTGATAAGGTTATAGTAAAAAAAATTACCGATTCTCATCAGCCGCAAGATGGCTTCACAGCATGAAGAAAAAAATAACCTGCTTCACGATTTGAATAGATTTCAGGGAAGCAGGTTATTTTTTTCTGTTATTAAGTAACAGAAAGGTTTATGTTTCTCATTTTTTCTTTATATCGTTTTCTATAAGTTCGAGAAGTTTGTCGATTGCTTCATCTTCCGGAATATGCCTGAGTACAGGTTCTTTTCCTTTATAAATTGCAACTTTTTTATTGCCTTCACCTACGTAACCCCAATCAGCGTCAGCCATTTCTCCCGGCCCGTTTACAATGCAACCCATGACGGCTATAACCATACCTTTCAGGTGCGATGTGCGGCTTTTTACTTCATTGAATTTCTCTTCCAGACTATACATAGTTCTTCCGCATCCTGGACAAGCTATATATTCGGGCCTGTAAAATCTTCTTCTTGCTGCCTGCATAACTTCATCACAAAGGTATGACGCCAGTTCTGATCCATCAAGGCTGCATACATTCCCATTGGAGTCTATATAGGTGCCCCTTATTTCGAGATTGTCTATTTTTCTGTCCATCAGCATTTTCCCGAAATCACAAGCCAAATCAAGCATAAGTCTTTCTCTGGAAGGAGATGCATATTCTGCGATAGCTTTCTTATCTTGCAATATTAAGGATGTCATTGAAGAGTGGAGTTTGCCTTCGTATCTGTCAGCAAGATATTTTGCAACAGGCAACTCATTTTCAGGAGACTCTGTAAGTGATACCCGTATAGTATTTCCTATTCCTTCGCTGAGAAGGGAGGAAATACCTACAGCAGACTTTATACGTCCCGAGTCTCCGTTTCCTGCTTCAGTAACGCCAAGGTGAAGAGGGAATATCACCCCTTCTTCCTGCATTGCAGCGTTAAGAAGCCTGTAGGCTTCTACCATTACTATAGTATTGCTGGCTTTCAGTGATACAACGACATTGTAGAAATTGTTTTCAATGCACATTCTTATCCATTCCATAGCGGCTTCTTTCATTGCCAGGGGAGTATTACCATACAAATTTGTAATACGTTCGCCAAGAGAGCCATGATTCAGACCTATTCTGACTGCAGTTCCGTTTTCTTTACATACTTGTACAAGTCTTGAGAACTGAGATCTGGCTACATCATGGTCTTTATGGAAGTTTCCTGGGTTAATCCTTACTTTTTCTACAACAGTTGCAGCTTCAATGGCTATTTCCGATGAAAAGTGTACATCGGCAACGAGAGGTGTGGAAATTCCCAGGGCTCTGAGTCTTGCTTTTATCTCCTTGAGTGCCGCAACCTCATTTCTGGTAGGAACTGTAAGTCTTATAAGCTCTGCACCAGCTTCATAGAGTTTTACACATTGTGTAACAGATGCCTCAATGTCAGAAGTGTGAGTGTTGCACATTGTCTGTATTACAATCGGGGAGTCTGCCCCTATTGTAACATTCCCGATTTCTGCTGTTATAATTTTCATCTTTTAAAAAATTAGCTCATGTAAATTTTATTAATTTTTTCCTGCGGGAACCTCTGCTTCAACGGCCTTTATGAGACCCAGCTGTTCTTTGGCTTCACGTTTGAGCTGATGTTTTGTCTTTCCTACTCTTTTTGAAAGCTGGAAATGCACACCTACGGAAAAAATTATATTCGACGGATATGCGTACCTGTAATAATACTTGCTGTAGTAATCAGGTTTGTGCAATGCTCCCATAGAATATTTGTACATAGCCTGGAAATGGATTTCAACAGGGTCAAATACGAAGGCAAAGCCTGCTCCGCCTTTGATTCCGTAATCAAAACGGCGGTCTGTTTCAATAAACGAGTCTGTCAAAGGACCGGAAATACTGTTCCCTGTCCTATCAATCTTCATTCTATACCCCAGGAAGAATCCAATATTTGCAAGTATTTTCATTTTCCAGAAATCAAAATGGCAATGGGCCAGAAGAGGGACTTCAATTACGTCCATAATTGCTTCTGTAACCCCGGAATAGTCTCCGCCAAGGTCCGGATACAATCCGGTTTCATCGTCCGGTTTCAATCTGTATCCTTCCCGACTGTAGAACAGACCTGTCTGAAACCCGAAATATGGCATGTAACCGAACATTTTGCCGTATTTCGTATATGTGACACCGAAATTAACAGGAACAAAACGGGATTTCTGCTTCATTGACGGATTCCAGTTTACCTGACTTAATGAAACTCCGTACTGTATGCCAATCATATCATAATCATTGATTACTATCTTTTTCTTTATATTGACAGTATCAAGATAAGACAGGTTCTCGCCTGCAGATACACTTAGGCCTGCAGGTAATTTGACATTCTGGCTGAAGCCGGTATATTCCGGCAGAATAATGGCTGTAAAAACTAATATTAAGGTTAAATATATTCTGTTCATCTACTTTCTGGTATTTCCTCTAACGGAATAATTCTTCAACATTGATTGTCTGTCCCAACTCTGTTTTTTCAGGAATGTCCAGCAGAAATGTCCCGTCTTTCAATTTATAGAACTTGACTTTTTCGGGCTGCTTCTTCTCAAGAAGGTTTCCTGTATCGACCATACCGTTTCTGTTCAGGTCTTCGATAATCCTTATCGAATATTTGCCTGCTTTAAGGTAAGGGAACAGCAGGTTGCAATCCTTGTCAACGGTATAACTCCGAAGAACATTGTCTCTTTTTTCATTCAGCAGGTCGATAATATACTTGTTGTTCACATTAGTAAGGTCAAGACTTAGTGAACTCAGATTCTCATCTGTCGGCAAAGAAACTTTGACCTCAAGGCTGTCATTATAGAATCCGTTGATATCCATAAATTTATGCTTGGGAATATTCAGGAAATATTCATAGCCCTGTATGAACTTTTCTGTAGGTCTGACTACAAATTTACGCAAGTTGAGACTGTCTTTTTCAAGGGTGAACTTACCTTTGGTCTCCTGTTGTTTAGGGTTTACGTACCAGAACCTTATAGAGTCGAATGCGGACTTTACAAGCGGATATTTGAATTCAATTTCAAAGCCGTATTGCTCCACTCTTTCAGGCTCTGCAGATACTGTAAATACAGTCGTAGTATCCTCTTTCTTTATATCTTTCTTACTGCTTTTCTTGGCCTTGCTTTCTTTTGGTTTTGCAAGTTTTATCTGTTCCAGGAACGGGACTAGTTTTCCTAATGTGTCGGTTTTCATATAGTCAACATTAAGAATCAGAGTATCCGGCTGGGGCTTCGGATCATTTATCCATATTTCCAGGCT
>URDD01000083.1 GCA_900546395.1 uncultured Bacteroidales bacterium
CTTCCGACTGCGACTTCGCAATCCTTTAAAACAACGAAAGCCGACCCTTTTGGGTCGGCTCCCCTCCTTTTTTATTTTATCGGGAAAGCAGGAAAAATCATGGTTTGAAAATCTGCCTGTTAAGAATAGATCGCCCAAGCGTAAGTTCATCAGCATATTCTAGATTAGCACCGAATCCAAGTCCCCTTGCAAGAGACGAAACAGTTATGCCAAAAGAAGAAAGTTGTCTGTAGATATAAAACGATGTAGTTTCCCCCTCGACTTCTCCGCTAAGCGCCAGAATTACTTCTACCTCCGGATGTGTGTCATTTTCCCTTTGAGAGGAAACATTCCCGTCTCCTGCACTGCAAAGCTCTGATACCCTTTCTACAAGTTCCGTTATCCTTATATCAGAAGGACCGATTCCGTTGATAGGGGAAATTATACCGCCCAAAACATGATAGACGCCTCTGTACTGCCCTGTTTTTTCAATACTCATGACATCACGCACACTTTCGACAACACATATTGTACGGCGGTCGCGTGAAGGATCAGAGCATATTGAACATATATCATTATCACTCAACATCATACAGACACGACAATACTTAACATTTTCCCTAAGATTATTAATTGCAGCAGTGAAATGCCGCACATTCTCCTGAGGCTGCCGCAACAAATGAAGGGCAAGGCGCAAAGATGTCCCCTTACCCACTCCGGGCAGAGAGTTCAACGCATCAACAGCCTCTTCCAATAGCTTTGACGGGTATTGTTCGCTTTTATACATTGTCTGAATGATATTTTATTAATCCGTCCATCGGAGACGGAAGAAATTCTGAAAATCTTATTCCGCATTCTGCTCCGGCAGCCTCAAGAAATTCTTTTGCAGCACACCCGAATGAACCAGTGACTCCTGCCGGATAACGGCAAGGGTCATATTGCATCAGACAACGTCGGATAAACATCCTGAAATTATCTGTTACGATTTGCCGCAGATAATCCTGACTGTCAGGACTCAATCCACAGTCTCTCGCCAGAGAGAGAATATACGGAGAAAAAGAAGCCAGAAATCTGGCAGGAGCATCTCCGCCATATATAGCTTTTACTACAGATTGGTAGTCCAGACCGTAATCTCTTCCAAACTTTTCCATAAGTTCATCCGGCATCAAGTGCTGCAGATAATCTGCCATGAAAATTTTACCTAAAGCAGCTCCGCTGCCAAAATCACCAATGACATATCCGCAAGGCCTGACATTTTCTGCTACCTTACATCCGTCATACAGGCAACTGTTGGAGCCTGTGCCCAAAATAACGGCTATTCCTGGCTTATTGCCCCACAAAGCCCTGGCAGATGCTGTCAAATCTGAATTATACTCTATCGCTGAGACATTCTTGAACTCTTCCCTCAAGACACTGTCCAAGATACGGACTTCCACAGAAACAGATGCCGGAACGGCATGTCCTGTCATAGAAGAGACAAGTCCTGCACCATAAAAAAATATTTCCGATATTTCATCCGGCACAGATATTTCTGACACTGCCTGTCTCAGAATATTTGATATATTACTGACAGACATAGTTGCCAGATTCAAACCTTCTGTTCTGAAACGGGACAACGATTTATTGCCCAGAATACAGTAATCTGTTTTTGTAGCCCCGCTTTCGACTATAAGTTTCATCTGTTTGACACTAAATTGTGATTATATTCGACCCTGCAATTTCCTTTTGAGAACAAAACCGGAAAAATGCAAATATAATGAATCTTTCACACAGGGCCTCAATGTACCTCAATTATATCTTCAAAAGATGTCGAATAAGCCCGTGAGCGGAATTCTGACCTTATGCCGTCTGCATAACGCCCGTCACCCTGAGATGCAAGTCGCAAAAGATCCCTGTCTTTCCTGTTCATGAAATCAATCACCCGTGAGAGTTTCTCGTTTTTACACCTCTTATCCATATCGCACCCGAAAAGAGGAAGCTGGACAGCATCCTGATCAACTATAGAACTGACTATTACACCTGCTTTTTTATACTGATAACCGCTCCTGTATATACGGGATAGTATCTTAAGGGCCTCTGACACAATATCAAGACTTGAATTTGACGCGACATTAAGCACAGAAGTTTCAGAAGGACAGTACTGTGGCAAGTCCGAACGGAATCTGTTTGTGAGAAGAAAAACTGTCACTTCCTGTGCCGCCGAACATTCGGCCCTCAGCTTTTCCGAGCATCTTGCTGCAAATTCCGACACCATTTCAGCCAGTTTGTCTTCGCTCTCCAACATATCTGCAAAAGAGCGAGAAGTACAGATTGTCTTTCTTTTCCCCGCATGATCCTTTTCTATACAATCCTCGCCACAAAGTTCTTTCCATGTTCTGACTCCAGGCAGCAAGAAATGCTTTCTGACCCACTCCTCCGGTCTGTTTGAAAAATCCAAAGCAGTTTTAACACCGAAATATTCAAGTTTTGATGAAAACTGTCGTCCAATCCCCCAAACTTCATTTACTGGAGTCATGGACAAAGCCTTAAGACGCTTTTCTTCCGTTTCCATCATACATACCCCATTATACACCTTCCATTTTTTAGCAAAATGGCTTGCTATCTTTGCCAATGTTCTGGTGGGAGCTACTCCTATACTTACAGGTATTCCAACCCATTTTTTAACCTTCGCCACAAGACTCCTGCAATACTGCCCGACGGACTCTGGCGGCATACCTTGAAGATTCAGGAAGGCCTCATCAATAGAGTATATTTCAATATCAGGGTCGGCTTCAGAAAGGACAGACATTACTCTTGCTGAAAGATCCCCATACAAAGTATAATTTGAAGAACAAGCCGTCAGGACCCCCTCTTCTACAAGATGCCTTATCTGATAAAAAGGAGTACACATCTTGATTCCCATGGCTTTGCTTTCATTACTTCGAGAGACCACACACCCGTCATTGTTTGACAGGACCACCACAGCCTTGCCTTCAAGTTCAGGTCTGAAGACCCGTTCGCAGGAAACGAAAAAATTATTACAGTCAACAAGAGCGTACATACTTATTTTCTACGGACATTACTAATGACATACGTCACTACTCCCCAAAGCAAGAACGGACGGTCATCCAAACCGTCCGTAACTATCCTTTTAAGGGCAAACTCCCCGTCAACGAAACATACTGCCAAATCTCCTTTCATAGGATCTGCCGATCTGTCTATTACCAATATATCCCCTTTCTTCACTCCTTCAGAAATCATTGCATCAGATACGACTCTGCCGTAAAAGGTTGCAGCCGGATGATCTGTCAACTCTCTGTTCAAGTCAATGCAAGGATTCATATAATCCTGTGCCGGAGAAGGAAATCCGGAGTGTACTCCGGATTTTTCAGTTACTCTGGAATAATCAGCAGAATCACTGTTTTCAGTCTTCATCGTTTCCGTATCCGTATCCATATCCGTATCCGTACCCGTACCCATAGCCATAGCCATAGCCATACTTGCCATAATGTTGTTCAACACCGTTAAGGACTATAGACATTTTCCTGTATTTACCGCTACGGTAAAGTTCTTCAACCTGCGGCAACCCCCTCTTGTCCATTATACCTGACCTCATAACAAAAATAGAAAGATCAGCTGCCTTCGATATTATTGATGTATCCGCCACGACATCTATCGGAGGACAGTCTATAAATATATACTTGAAGTCTTTCTTAAGCGCAGAAATAAGTTCCATAAAATTGGCAGAAAGAAGCAGTTCTGTCGGATTAGGAGGCAATGTTCCTACTGGCAAAAGATACAGATTATCGCTTATCTGTCTGACAAGAGGCTTGTAGTCGTCTTTCTTGCCAAGAAGAAGAGAAACCACTCCTTCTCCTTTTAGAGAGAGAGCCTTGCCCAAAGTAGCCTTACGAAGGTCCATATCCAACATGATAACCTTGTCTCCCTTCAAAGCCATGCTTGCAGCAATATTCGCCGTCATGAAAGTTTTTCCGGCATTGGGATTGAACGATGTCATCATTATAACATTGCCGGTTTCATTATCTGGCATTATCATATCGACATTTGTCCTAAGTACACGGAATGCCTCATTGATAAGATTTCTTTTGCCTTTGTCCACAAATATGCGGCAATTCTGGTTATCGAACTTATGTCTCCCGATATTTGCAAGATTTCTCTTGAGTGAAGACTTCAGCTGAGGAATCTCGGCAAGGAAAGGCACGCTAAGCACGGACAAATCCTTCTTTCCCTTTACCGTATTGTCGAACATTCTCAATAAGAAGAGAAATCCGAAAGGAATGCCTCCTCCCAATATTACAGCCAGAAGCAGAACCATCATTTTGTTTGGAGATACCGGGAAAGGAGATCCTGTAGGAGAAACTATAAGTCGGGTATTCTCTACATTCACAAGACTTGCAATCTCATTCTCCTCTCTCTTCTGAAGAAGATATATATAGAGAGACTCCTTCACTTTCTGCTGCCTCTCAATTGAAAGCAACTCCATTTGCTGTCCTGAACTTGATGCTATTCTGGTCATAATGAGATCTTCCTGACTCTTGATTTTGTCGGCCTGGAGCTGCAATGTCGTAACAAGGTTGTCTATTGACCTTATGACCGCAGATTTAAGGGCAGAAAGCGCAGAATTGATGTCAATGATCAGCGGATTGTTTTCACTGCTGGATGTAATGAGTTTGTCACGCTGGAGCACAAGTGTGTTGTATTCTGCTATCTGGGACTCTATATTGGTGCTTGCCAATCCGGAATTGGCCGGAATCAAAGCATTTGCATTTTTCGGATCTACCAGATACTCCCTTATATATTTGGCTATAGAAAGCTGGTTGTTTATTTCAAATGACTTTGAAGCATATTCCGAAGACTCTTCCAGATAGGAGTCGGCAAGCGACTGCATATCGGTAAGTTTGTTGGTCTCTTTATATTCTTTCAAATCTGTCTCAATCCCGCCAAGTTCCTGCTCTATGATAACAAGTCTGTCATTTATGAATTCTGTCGTATTTCTTGCCGAGCGGTTCTTGTCATGCACCCACTGGTCTCCATAGACATCAATCAGAGTAGTTATAATGCTTTCCGCCCTTCTTGGAAAGATATCTTCCATAGATATGACCACTATGGAGGTCTGCTTTCCGGAAACCGAGGCATTCAATTTTCCCGAATATGCTTTGGCGGTCATCTTTACATTACGCCAGCTTACTGTAAAGTCATTATGCCACTTGTCAAAATATATTGTAGGCAAAAGCATTATATCACCAACTGGAGTCGCTACCGTATCACCTACTGCACCTTTAACTTCCTTATCATCAATCTTTTCAGGCCCGACAAAAAAATCTTTAAGGACAAATGTCGAATCTGAAATCCGGCTGACTCTGAAAGAAAAAGAAGAATTTACGATAGGGTTTACCAGCGAAAGGGCAAGAGGGCTGTTTTCATAATATTCCCTTGTTCTCATGAACTGATGCTCCACATATCTGGTCTGAAGTCCAAGTCTCTCCACGACTATCTGCATAAGGTCAGGTGAAGAAATGGCCTCCACTTCATTGTTGACATTTACACTTGTGCCAGGACCGGCAAGTCCGGACAAATTGGCAATATTCCTCATTGTCGCATCCTGGCTGTCCTCATCTATAACTACTTTTGCAGTACGTGAATATGAGGCAGGTGTCCTGTACAGATAAAGCAGTGCCACCATAATGCAAAACGCCACAGAAACTACATACCACCATTTATATCCCCATATCATATTCCAGATATCCGACAGTCTGATATCAGACTGGTCATCCTGCTGAATACTGTTTCTATATGTTTCTTCCATAATTAACGTTATATCTCTGTTCGGGTTAAAAAATAATGTCTATAAAACTCTTTAATTTCCTTTCGTGATAAGTGTAGCAAGCAATGTCGCCACAGATACCAGCAAAGAACCTGAAGATATCAATATGCTGGTCATTCTCATTCCCTTGTCATCCACAGTTGACTGACGGGCACGGACTTCGCTCGGCTCGACATATATTATATCATTCTGCTGCAGGTTATACCCAGGTGACTTGAACATTTCCGCAGAACACAAATCCACATTATAGAATACGCGCTTACCGTCCTGTTCCCTGATGACGGTAACATTCTCTCTCTTACCGAATATCGTAAGATCTCCAGCCAGACTCAGTGCCTGCAGTACATTGACTTTATCACCTTCTACTGTATATGTTCCCGGTCTTGCAACCTCTCCGATAACAGAGACCTTGAAATTCATAAATTCTACGGTAACTACGGCATCATTCACATACCCTTTATCGCTCAGCATATCCTTTATTGTCTCGGACAATTGCCAGCGCGTCATTCCTATGACTGAAAGTTTTCCCAAAATCGGGAAGTCTATGAAACCGTCATTGTCAACGACATACCCCATAAGACGCTGCTGACCGCCGGCAGACACAATCTCTGACCCGGCCTGATAGGAAATGACAGGCAGATTAAACATAGTGGCAAGTTCAGGGTTACGGCATGATACCACTATCGATATCATATCCTTAGGCTGTATCACGATACCTCCATGCATGTCTATTTTTTCAGGACTGTTCACAGCCTTGTCCTGAAAGTAGGCAATATTTTTCACGGGGGCACACGAAATAGCCATAGAAACCAAGGCTAAAACAGCCAAAAATTTGTGCAGTAATGCTCTTACAATTTTCATAACACTTTTAATTTCATATTTTTTTAATCACACTTTTCACTACGGTTTTCTAAAAATATCGTCAAATTTTCTTCATTGACTGAACTTTTCCGGGGGAAATTTCGGTCTTGAGAGCCGCCATCTTTTTAAACTGCACCAACCTGTGCACGTCAGTCCCGGCAATATCGTACCATCCTTTAGACAGCAGGTACTCTGCCTTCTTCCTTGCCTGATGACCATACATCCCGGCCAGAGATGCTATATTAAGTTGAAAAAGAACACCTGATTTTTTCAATCCAGCATAATCTTCCTCGTTCATATAGACATATCTCTCCGGGTGCGCAAGAACTGGGAAATACCCTGTCTTCCTTATAGCATCAAAAAAAACGTTAAAATCCATCGGCGGATTGAGATACGATGTCTCAACGAGCAGATGCGCGCCTTCCTCCCCTATCGGAAGCAAATCCCCAGACAAGAGACGTTCCTGAAAAAGAATATCCAACATATTCTCGGAAGCCAAATGAAGAACGACTTTACCTGAATATGCGCCGGACAACTCCTCAAACGCCTTCTTCAGCCCATGCGTAGTATTGGGACAGTCTTCCATTATATGCGGTGTCAGCCACAATTCTCTTATTCCGGCCTTTTCATATTCTTCAAGCACCATCAATGCTTCCTCCAGCGTAGATATTCCGTCATCCACACCTGGAAGAATATGAGAATGGTAATCACAACAACCATCTGGAAGCAATTCCAGCAGATTATGAATCTTTTTAAATGGCCACATTTTTACTCTATCGCATACAAATATGCAAAATTACAAAAAAACTACGACTTTCAAAGTTATATTTTGCCTCCCGCATCATTTAAAATATAGAAAAATTCTTTTATTCGTTATTTTTGCGAAAGAATTAGCTGCTACCGGACGCATATACTTAATTTGAACAAATGGACTTCATCAAAACAATACTAGAAGAACTCACCGCCTCTGGCCTGGCTTGCAATATAAAACACATTGCCGGATCGACTGCGTTACTGACTGCTTCAAATAGAATAGAGAATGGATACCAACAGCAGTCTCTTTCAATAATTGCCGTGCCAATATCTGCCTTATCGGCAAAAGAGGCAGAACTACAAAGCAAAGAAATGGAGGCTCTTCTGAAATATGGCCCTGCAGTGATTATACCAGAAGACAGGTGGAGACATTCCAGACAGATAATGAAAACCAGAATTCTCGCCCACTTGGGAATATTCAGAAGCATATACGCAAGAGACTGCGAGGTAAGGAAAATCAACAGGAGCGAAGCTGATAACTTTCTACAGGAAAACCACAGCTATGGAGGAGCTAAATGCAAGTACTGCTACGGAATATTTCTGAAGCGCATTCGTCCCAAAGATTACCAAAATCTTTTGACAGTGAATAAAGGACAAGAACTTGGCAAGAATTCTTTCAAACATCTTGAAAAAGGTGAACTTATAGCAGCTGCTGAATTTTCCAATGCAAGAAGATGGAATAAAGGAGGAAAAGATATCAGCTCTTACGAATGGATAAGATATGCATCTTTGCCTGAATTGAGAATCAGCGGAGGTATGGGAAAGATTCTGAAGCAGTTCATCCGGGACATAGCTCCTGATGACATCATGAGTTATGCCGATCTGGAATGGTCTGATGGAGAAGCTTACAGACGTCTCGGATTTATTCAAGATGGAACCAAATCACCTGTAACCTTTGCCATTAACACCCAGTTATGGACAAGGACGCCCGTATTGCATAATCAGAATGAGCCAGACACTGAAACACGCTCAGGAAACAGTTCCCTCATACATTATTTTCAAAATCTCGGGAGTATCAAATATCGCCTGAAACTGACTGAATACAGCGACTGAACCCCCGCAATACTTTACTCTTGCATGCGGCCGCCAGCCCTCATTCCTTACCTGATGCACTCCGCACCACGGTTTATACTGCAGATGTATATTTCACGTACCGAATGCGTTTTGTGTCCTGGCTTGTACCACAGAAAGGCCTTTTCCGTACCGGATAC
Source organism: uncultured Bacteroidales bacterium (assembly GCA_900546395.1). GTDB lineage: Bacteria > Bacteroidota > Bacteroidia > Bacteroidales > UBA932 > Cryptobacteroides. Next base: position 8,689 of record URDD01000083.1, read on the forward strand.
ACCAGTAACGGTAATATTTTGCCGCTTTTTGCGTTCCTCGGGAAAACAAAAATCCCGATTTCGTTTGGAAATCAGGATTTTACTGCCTTTTGCTTTTCTTCTAAGTGGTGCCACCGGGAAATGAATTTCATTTCTAAATGGCTCTATATCTTTGCATTAAAGAATCGCAACAAACGTAATCTCCCGCTATTGCTCCACCTGATTTCTGTACTATTCTGCAGTATCTCGCAGAGTCGAGTTCCTACTTTGATGCAAAGGTAGTGCTTTATTTTGAAATACAAGCAAATGCACTAAAATTTTGCTCCACCTCAGTTCGAAATCCCTATTCTTACCTTCTGTTAAGATTGTTAAAGGCATCAATTAGCAAAGATATACTATCTATGACGGTCATTGTTCCGTGCTTGGCTATCTGCTGATAGCACTCTTCAATTTGCCGTTGACATTCAACAGCAAGATTATATTCTTCTAGTGTATAAGAGCCTATAATCTGAGCTTTGGATACAATGTAATTGCATATTTGAGACAGCTCTACAATCATTGAACGAAAACGAGCAATTTGAGCTACATTATATACTAATGATGCTCCACCAACAATCATTCTTGCCTTTTCATCCTTTATTGCGGCTACCTTTGCTGCAATAAAAGCAACATCTATTACGGAATTATTCATATCTAACCGTATTTGACTTGAACGTTAAAAACTTGACACTTTAGGAGCACAATAGAAAAGTGTCACATGAAAGAAAGGACAAAACTTAAA
>URDD01000084.1 GCA_900546395.1 uncultured Bacteroidales bacterium
TTACTATAATGCCTGCCTTATTGTAGAGAGCTTCATTTCGCGATTCTTTTTCAATCCATGATTTCTCAATATCCGAATTCTTCTTCAGATTCTCAATTTCTATGGAGCGCGCTTCTATATCTGCCTTGAGTATCAAATACTTGTCTTTAAGGAGACGTTCACGTTCAGCCAGTATATCCAGGCTTTTCCTTGCTTTTCCAACTGAATCCAGAAGTTGCCTTTGCTCAGTAGTGGCATCCCAGTCGGAGAGGAATTTCTCAAGAGAACGGAACTCAGGAGACGCAATACGCTTTTCTGTTTCTCCGATTTTCGCGATATCCTCTTCTGCTTCTGAGGATGCCTTCAAAAGCAACGTGACAATCCGCTCTTTTTCTGCCAGCAACGTCCTTTTTTCCGATATGGATTCTGCCTGTCTGTCATTTTCTTCCTTTTCGGCAATAATTTTCCTGATATCATCAGGTGACATTGAATGGGAAGAGAGTTCGGAATACATCGTCTCGCGCATTTTCTTTTCATTTGATATACGCTTGAATATGCGGGAAATGGCAGTCCCGTAAAAACTGAATTTTTCAGTATCGGTGAGTTGTTCCAAAATGATTTCCCTGCTTTCTTTATCTCCGGTGAGAAATGTCTCAAAACGCCCCTGGGCGAGCATTGCCATGCGACAGAATTGTTCGAAAGTCAGCCCTGCAGATGACAGTATAAGTTCTTCTGCCGCTGTACCCGAATATTCTTCTCCACCTTCTGTAACTGTCCATTTGGGTTTCCTGTGTAAAATATTTCTCTGTCCGGATGCGTCTGTATTGGATAGATATACTCCTAATTCCAGTCTGGCTCTGTACTCTTTTCCGTTATTTCCCTCAAAAACCACTTCGCTGTAGCATTCGTCTTTTGCGGATATTCCGTCACGGGTATATTGGGATATGCTGTTCACACGAATCGTTTCTCCTGATTTGTTCCGGAATTCGTTTCGCATAGGATTTGATACATTTTCGGTCCTTGGTGTTTTGCGGTACAGAGCCATTGAGATGGCGTCGAGCAGAACAGATTTGCCGGAACCGGTATCTCCGCAAATAAGGAATACCGGAGCATCATCTCCTGTAATGCTGTCTTTCAGGTCTTTGGTAAAGTCTATATCCGCTTTTTCTATGGATGCTATATTTCTGATGTGGAGTTCTTTGATTTTCATATCTCGGATTTTCTGTTTGGAAGGGTACGGAGTTTGGAAGCTGACTCTTCACTCATTACTGCGATTTCACGCCTGACCAATTCGAATGCCTCTGCAAGCATGCAGGAGTCCAGTTCCGGGTAGTCATCCATTGTCTCGGATATAAACTCAAGAGGATCAGTCATCTGCTGAAGGTCCGCCACTTCAAATTTCGGCTTTTCTTCACTTGTGCCCTGCTCCTGCGGTGCACCGGTCCATATTATTTTGGGATTGTATCTTATTATATCTTCTTTTCCGGCAATAATCTCATATACTTGTCTTGTAAAATTTGAAGGAAGGGGAGTGCCGTATTCAAACACAAGTCTGAAATATCCTCCCTGGCCGGCAGAGAAATTTCTTACCTCTGACAGTCCGTCTTCTGCACACTTGAGTGATTCTCCGTTTTCCGGAAGAGTATAAAAGTGTCTTAACTGTTTAACTCTCAGCTGTCTGACGCTTACCTCAGAATTATGTAAAGGTATTTCTACAAGACTTACGCTATGAGGAAAGGCCTCATCACAGCTAACATGCAGCGGACTGCCTGAGTAACGTGCTGTTCCTGATGGATAAACTACCTTTTCCTCCATCCATTCGCTTTCCCGGCCTAATGTCTGGGGCTTGTGTATGTGTCCCAATGCCAGATAGTCATACCCGTTCCCGAGTTCGGATAAATCCTGCGTCATGACAGAGCCTATTTCAAAACCGTGTCCTGTCACATCAGCTCCGGAAACCGCGAGATGGGCCATCATTACTACAGGTTTTGATTCTGTATTGAGTTCATTTATACGGTCCAGTACGGCCTGGTAAATTTCACGTCTTTTCCCCTGCATATATGGTAAGGCAGCGATATATCCGCTTTCAAGAGTTATGATGAAACGGTCCTGCCATCCGTTTTCCTGATGTACCGCATCTGATGCCGGAGGTACACCTACTATATATACTCCTATTTTACGCCATACTTCACTTTCCGCCTGCAGTCTGGATGCCGAATCGTGGTTTCCGGCAGTGATGATGATTTTCATATCTGGGCAGCAGTCGTGCAAATCAACGAATGTATGTGTAAATGACTCTTTTACAGTAGCTCCAGGCTGCTGTATGTCAAAAATATCTCCACAGAATAGTAGTGCGTCGGGGCGATGTTCTGTGCACCATACCTTAAGCTGCGAGAAAAAACACTCGTGTTCGTCACATCTTGTATAACTTTGATAAAGCACTTGTCCGAAATGAAGGTCGGCTGTATGTATAAATTTCATCTGTCAGATTTTAAAGAAGAACTTTCAAAAATAACTGAAAAAATTATAATGGCAAAAAATCACGGCAGAGTGACATATCTGCAATCTTAATGTCAATATTTGGCTATCTTTGCAAGAATCTTATGCTGCATGGTATGGAACTGCAGCATAATTACCTTTCAAGATAATATCAATAATGAAAACTGGACAGACTGTCGTACTTATGGATTCAAATGACAGAGGTGTCATCCGGAGCATAGGTAAGAATAGCATAAAGATAGAACTTGAAGACGGCCTCATTATAGAGGCTGTTCCGGGCGAGTTTGCCATTACATGTGCAGAAGAAGAAAGGCAAATGCAGATATCCAGTCCTGCTTCAGGCAAAAAAGATATTCCAGCCTCAAAACATAAAAGCAGTTCGTTTAAGAACACAATCACTGTCGATCTTCATATAGAAAGTCTTGAGGGAGGGAAGAATCTGCCGTCAGGAAGAAGACTCGATTACCAACTTGAAATTTTCCGAAGAGTCTTGAAGGATAACCTACGGCATAAGGGCATGAAAATTATTTTCATACATGGAGTCGGAGACGGTATTCTGAAAAATGCCATAAGAAAGGATTTGGACGAGCGATTTGCTTTAAGTTGCAGTTATGAGATAGGAAATCCGGCAGTAACTTCTGTAACAGTAAAATAGTTTCCAGCCGTTACTGCCGGTACGGTGTCCTAATATCCCCGAAATCCTATTTACGAAGTTTAAGTATGTAGTATCCGGCTAATTCACCGTCATTTACAGTGCCAATGCTGTCTGATAGCATATACCCATTCTCTACATGTTTGAAATATGTTTTTTCCCCTGAGGATGGTGTTGCCAGTTCTATCAGCCCATTACCTGCTGAATGATAGATACCACTGGTTTCAAACAATCCGTCTTTTACTCCCAGATATTCCCTGGTCAATGTATAGGTACTGTCTTCGTTGACTGTCAGTACAGTCCTGATGCCTTCACAATCAGCCGCAGGCATTGTCCCTTCAAATGTTCCTGCAGACAATTCTGCCGTTCTGCTCCACTAAACACTTAACTTACCACTTTTCATAATGAATTTTTGATTCGTCCCATTTGTCTTTCGGTATATAATCCTTTGCCGGATACCCCAACGGAATAATATTCAGAGGAATTATCTCATCCGGAAGGCCTAACAACTCCTGTACCGGAATCACGCGCTCCTGCCTCGGATATACTCCTGTCCACACGGCTCCGAGTCCGAGTGCATGTGCAGCCAGCAAGATATTCTGGCTTACTGCCGATGCATCCTGAGCCCAGTATCCTTCTATGGGAAGAGATTTGGAAAGATCCCCGCAAACTACTATTGCGACATCTGCTTTAGGCAGCATCTTGGCGTAGGGGAGAGTTTCGGCAAGAGCATTCATCAACTGCTTGTTTCTTACTACGACAAAACTCCATGGCTGGAGATTTTTTGCTGAAGGAGCAGCCATTGCCGCACGGAGTATCAGTTCCACCTTGAATTCCTCCACTGGTTTTTCGAGATATGACCTGATGCTTGTGCGTGTCATTATATTGTCTATTATAATCCGTGCATTGTCTGTAATTTCAGTTACCATATCATTATCAAAGTTTCTTAGACGCAGTTTAAGAAACTGTTTAAAACTTTTTCAAAAATTTATAATGACAAAAATTTAAACAGCTTCTAAAAATTTTCAGCTTCTTATTTATTGAATTTTGCAAGTTTATGATATTAGAATGCATGTGCGATAATTGCGAAACTTTTTCCCGCAATACTTTCTTCTATTGCGTTTTATCTGACTTTTCCGGTGTGTGGAAATTTATTATGTTGCGGATGGCATTCTGGCAGGCAGGGCAGAAAATAGGGGCTGTATTTGAGCGCATGCGGCAGTCCGGAAACGGGCGGAAGACACCTTTGGACTGATATCCGCCACCTTCATATACGCCGAGGAAACTGACCGGATTCTCTCCTTCGGAAATCTTTTTCCACATCTTTTTTTCATCTGCCGGTGGGGTCGGTATCTTTGTTCCTTCAAGCAACAGGTCATCCCATTTTGAGCTGAAACCGACCATAGTCGTAAGATTCGGCTCCCAAGGTTCGACATGAGGGTAGTATGTCTCAACGAACTGGTCATCATAGAAATACTCGTCACCCAGACCGACGAAACTGTGTCCGAACTCGTGCACCACTACAGGCTTGAATGCCGGATGATGGGCAGTGGTCAATGTGTATGAGTTAAATATGCCTCCTCCACCGTAATTGTCTGTATTGGCGAGAATTATTATATGCTCATATGGAAGTCCGGCAAGTGCGTCGTGCAGGTCTCCCAAGTGAAGCGTGGTGAGGTATCTGTCAGAATAGAATGTGCTGAAATGAGAGTTCAGAGCAGTGCTTTTCCATATACCTTTTCCGGGAATGCTCACTCCGCTTTCATCTGAAGGCAATGCAACTGCGATGAAGTTGAAACGGTCTTTAAACTCGTCAAAAGGTTTGTAGGAGAGTATTGATTCCATGGCAGCGCGGGCATCATCATAAAATATCTCCGATTCCTGTGCAGTATATCCTTCTGCTACAATCGCAATGTCAATGCATTCCTGCGGTGAACCGTTTTCGAGAAGGTATTTCCAGGGCTGCCTGTTTTCTGGAAGTTTTCTGATCAGGATATCGGACGGGTCAACATTGTGTTCCATAGATGCCATCAGTTCGCCCTTGAAGCCGTACAGTTCAAGTTTTATTACAACTTCCTTTTCCGGCATAGGTAGAAGAAACACGTTTTCAAATGATTTTCTTACGCGGGTAGCTTCTTCTGTGTTTTTCCATTCTTGAAACAGTGTCGAGAAGCTGTTTCTGTAAAGGATAGTAGAGTCCTCAAGGCTCATCATGCAAATCTGGCCGTTGCCTTTCAGCGGGACTTTGTCAAGGTTTGTGTTTCTTCCGGCCCATATATCGAAGCATGTGAGTTCCGAAAGGGCGATTTCCGTTTCCTTGTCAGTTCCGGAAAAAATATAATCTACTCTTAAAGTTTTGTCAGCAATTGCCTCAGCCGGAGTCTGGGCATAAGAACTGTAAGTGCAGCCGAGCATTGCGGCCAGGATGGTAATACCTATTCTTTTCATATATCAGCTTTTCAATCTCCGACTATAAACTTAGAAGCTGTTTAAATTTCTTTATAATTAATTAAAAATCAGTAGGTTAATTGAAATATTTTTCGTAACTTTATAAGTATCAAGCAATCAAGTTATGAAAGCATACTCAACCAACCTGACTGCTAAACAATGGCAAGTTATAAAAAATATGTTAGACCCCAAAGAGCGATTCAGAAAATATTCTCTCCGATCTGTTTTTGACGGTATCCTGTATATTGTAAAGACCGGTATCCAATGGCCTATGCTACCCTCGGACTTCCGATGGCTGTAAAAGTTCATCCTGCTAACATCCATGACAGTGTCGGAGCGGAGCAGGTATTCGATTCAATGAGATATAAATTTCCTCGGCTGAAACGCATCCTTGCAGACGGAGGTTACAGAGGGGAAACTGTCAGAAGTACAGTCCGCAAGTTGTTGGAATGCGAACTTACAGTAGTACTCCGTTCGGATAAAGTGAAAGACATATTTGCACCGGTGCCTAAAAGGTGGATTGTCGAACAAACATTTTCCTGGCTGGAGGACTTCAGAAGACTTACGATAGACTACGAATACAGGGCAGATACGCACGAGGCTATGGTGCAAATTGCCGCCATAAAATTATTTTTGAATAAATTTTAAACAGCTTCTTATACTATTTTCATAAAAACTTCTATAGCTATGATCATCGGACGAAAAGAAGAATATCTTCCTTTGACGAACTTCCTTGAATGGATACAGCCCGTTCTAATTTCATTTCCGCATTTGAACATTTCTGTATATAATTGCGGTACAAAACGGCATTCAAAGACCATAATCACTAACCAAAAATGTCAATTATACCCATTTCTGGAATGGGTGGGTATCTGCGAGATAAAATACTCGCTGTCGGAGTTCTCTGTCAATGCCGATTACGAAAGCAATCTGCGCAATAAAAAGAGTGCATTTATCGAGACTACAAAAACACGCAAGGCGGTACATCTTACGATGGTAGCAACATACGGAGTCCGCCAAAATTCACGCTCTGGAATTGTGCAGAAAGAGATAAAGTTAGAGGATTTGTTTGCTTAAGGAACTGCCCTGCTGTCTCTCCCGGCGGAGGACGAAGTCCGGAGTCGGGGAATCTGCCTGATATCGGTTTCTACTGATTCCTCTCTTCGTTCGAAATGACAAAAATCAACCCGAAAGTGCCCTGAATGAATTTTTGAAAGATTTTTAAACAGCTTATAAGCCTTTTTATGAATCTTTTGTCGTATTTTTGTAATTTGTGCGCAATTCTCACTGGAGAATGGCACCATTATGATGAAAATTTAAAAGGACAGATATATGGAAAACTTGGATTTAAACGAACAGGAGAGAAACAGGCGCGAAGCCTTAGGAAAACTCAGAGAACTCGGCATTGAGCCGTATCCGGCAGCATTGTACCCGGTAAATGCTACAGCACAGAAGATTAAGGACGAATTCGACCCTGAAAAAGGCAATCTGGACGACGTAGTGATTGCCGGAAGGATAATGACTCGCAGGATTATGGGAGCTGCGTCTTTCATTGAACTTCAGGATGAGACAGGAAGAATTCAGGTTTACATAAAAAGGGATGAAATCTGCCCGGAGGAAGACAAGACCATGTACAACACCGTGTTCAAGAAACTTCTGGACATAGGCGACATCATCGGAATCAAGGGATATGCCTTCATCACACAGACTGGACAGCTTTCAGTACATGCCAAGGAACTTACAGTCCTGAGCAAGTCCCTGAGGGTACTTCCTATAGTAAAAGAAAAGGACGGAGAGGTTTATGACGCATTCTCTGACCCTGAGCTTAAATACAGACAAAGATATGTGGATCTTATCGTTAACCCTCAGGTCCGCGAAACATTCATAAAGAGGAGCAAGATTATCGCTACGATGCGTGAGTACTTCAACGCAGCCGGCTGTCTGGAAGTGGAGACACCTATCCTTCAGTCAATCCCGGGAGGAGCGGCGGCACGTCCGTTCATCACCCACCACAACGCACTTGACATTCCGCTCTATCTGCGTATTGCCAACGAGCTTTACCTCAAGAGACTGATTGTAGGCGGATATTCAGGAGTATATGAGTTTGCGAAAGACTTCCGTAACGAAGGAATGGACAAGACCCACAACCCTGAGTTCACCTGTATGGAGATTTATGTGGCATACAAGGACTATATCTGGATGATGGAGTTCGTGGAGAACATGCTTGAAAAAATCGCAACTACTCTTCACGGCACTACCGAAGTGACCATCGGTGAAAACAAGGTGGATTTCAAACCGCCTTTCAGAAGGCTTCCTATGCTTGAGGCCATAAAGGAATATGCAGGTGTGGATATAGCAGGAATGAACGAGGAGCAGCTCCGCGCCACCTGCAAGGAGCTTCACGTGCCTATCGACGACTCCTTCGGAAAAGGCAAGCTGATTGACGCCATTTTCGGTGAATATTGCGAGGACAAGCTCGTACAGCCTACATTCATCACTGACTACCCTGTGGAAATGTCTCCTCTCACCAAGAGACACCGTGAAAACCCTGAACTCACCGAGCGTTTCGAGCTTTTCGTATGCGGCAAGGAGCTGGCCAATGCATATAGCGAGCTCAACGACCCTATCGACCAGCTGGAGAGATTCCAGGAGCAGCTCAAGCTCAAGGACAAGGGAGACGACGAGGCTATGTTCATCGATATGGACTTCGTCCGCGCCCTCGAATACGGTATGCCTCCTACATCAGGAATGGGTATGGGTATAGACCGTCTGACTATGTTCATGACCAACTCCCCTACTATCCAGGATGTGCTCTTCTTCCCGCAGATGAGACCTAAGTCAGTGGAATAGGAGCCTGATTGCGGCAGATGAAATATTGAAAGAGGCTGTATCGGAATTTTTGTCTTGATGCGGCCTCTTGTTTTTTTACAGGAACAACTGCCTTTGTGCGCCAGGTTGTGCGCTCTGAAAAACAAGAAAAAGAAATGTTTATATGACACGTATAGAACAGGAAAAAGTCACAGTAAGGCACATGATTGAGCTATGGTGCAGGAAGCACCACGGAAAACACACCATGTGCGGAGAATGCCGCGAACTTCTTGATTATGCCATCTCCCGCCTGGAAAAGTGCAGATTTGGAAACGGCAAGACCAAATGCCACAAATGTCCGATTCACTGCTACAGGCCGGAAATGAGAGAAAAGATACGCCTGGTGATGAAATATTCAGGTCCGAGGATGATTTTTCACCATCCTGCAGAAGCATTGAAGTACCTGTTCTCAAAATAAACAGACACCGGACAGCTACTGCATGGGGTCATTTGTTCTTCCTTTTGGGATTGGCTGGGAACCAGCCTTTTTTCACACGCTTCTCCTGCTCGAAAATCTCAAGAACAGACCACAGTGAGCTGAATGAGAATACCCCGAGGATTGCAGATACAATGGTATCATCCACCATAAGCGATGCTGCCCCGAACAATATAGCCACAATGACAAAGGCCCACCAGCAGCCCTTGCCGAAGTAATATTCGGCTTTTATGACTACAGGGTGGAAAAGTCCGATTATAAGGAAGGCTGATACGCCTAAAATGATTCCGTCAAAATTCATATATCAGAAGTTTATAAAGTACGAAGTTGTTTTTATTTTTTTGTCATCTGAAGTTACGAAAAGAGTGTATTTTATTGGAAATGAGCGTATGTTAATCGCTCATGATAGTAATAGGTTACGATTTAG
>URDD01000085.1 GCA_900546395.1 uncultured Bacteroidales bacterium
CTGCCCTCCGTGCGGAGCACGCCATTCCCCCTAAGGGGGTGCAGGGGGTTGAGACCCTGCGGGCTGCATCAAGGCTGGCTCTATAAGATTGCTTATCCTGCGTTTCAGTTTCCACAAGAGTGGAGTATCTGCAAAATAGTCATCATTAAGATGCTCAACTACTACAGCAATGTCAATATCACTTTCTTCAGTATAGCTGCTTTTACTATATGACCCATAGAGATAAAGAGCCTTTACAGGCATCTTCTCCAAAAGCACCTTCTTATATTCCTGTGCCAGTTTTATAGCCTGCTCTTTATCCATAATCTTAATTCATCTGTTTGTATCAACTCTTACACATCATGCTGTAACCAATGAATGGTCTTCTATCTTGATTGACATTAGTTCCCTGCCAACCTCCTGCATGGTAGCAAGTATCTCATTAAGCCTCTTTTCTGAAGGCTTCTTTATACCACTGATATACTGGGCAAAAAGGCTTTGTGAAATACCCATCCTCCTTGCTATTGCTGAAGCATTGAGTTCAGAATGCTCCATGAACAGCCTGTAGAGCAGACTTTCATTCTTTTTCTGGAAGAACCCTTCAAAACTCAAATCCTCATCAAGTTCTTCCCAATGAATGCCAAAGTCATCAGTTGTATAATTATTCCTTTGCTCCTGAGTAGCATATTTCAGCCTTGGATAGTCTGCAAACATTTCACTCGCAGTCTTCCCTTCTTCTGTCTGAATCCATATTTCAGTATCAGTCAGCCATATTTTTACTACTTTTTCCATATCAGATGCCCCTATTGAAAAATTTGTTCCAATGCTCTGCTATAATCTCCTTGTTCTCCTCAATTACTGATTCAACAAGTTTCAATTCTTCTGGCTTCAGCCCTTTGTTCTCAAGCAGTTCCACCTTTGGAAACAGGGTAAACTTTGCACTTATGTTCCCTTTGACCACATGAACATGGATTGGCTCATGGTCATTGGCATAGAACATAGGTAATATAATCATTACCTCAAAATACCAAGATAGTTTTTTAAAGAAGTATTCTCAGATATTTTTCGTAAGTTTGAAGTCCGTAAACTAATAACTTCAGATATGAACCTCAGATTTAATATAGAATATATCACGAAGTGGGGAGAATGTCTTTTTCTCCATTATTCGGACAAAAAAGTCAAAATGACTCCAGACGGAGAAGGACATTGGTGTGCAGAAATAGAAACGTCTTCTCTTGATGAGTTCAATAGTTATCACTACGAGGTGGAACTCCACGGGCGTTTCGAAAGAAGGGAATGGAGGCACCACAGTCTTGAAAATTTAAACCTGAAAATAAAATCAGGAAAAAAATCATCTTCTGAAAGAATCGAAATCAATGATTTCTGGCAGACTGTCAGCAGATGCGCCGGGACTGCGATTCCTGTGTTTTCCCTCCGTTCAAGAGACAGTTTCGGAGTAGGAGAATTCAACGACCTCAAACTTATGGCAGACTGGGCTGCAGCAACAGGTCAGAAAGTACTGCAGCTTCTCCCTATCAACGACACGACAATGACAGGGACATGGGTAGATTCATATCCATACAGTGCAAACTCCATATATGCACTTCATCCCCAATTCATTAACCTTATAGCTGCCGGAGTACCGGCTGATGAAGAGTATGTCAGGCTCAGAGATGAACTGAATTCACTCCCTGCCATTGATTACGAAAGAGTCAATTCTGAGAAAGACAGGCTGATGAGAGAAGCATTCAAAGCTAAAGGACGCAGCGTATGCGCTACAAAAAATTACAAGAAATTCGTAGCTGAAAACAGTCACTGGCTTCTGCCTTACGCTGCTTTCAGAATATTGACAGCAAAATTCGGCACTGCTGATTTCAGCAAATGGGAAGATTGGTCAAAATATGACAGGCACGCTGTCGAAAACCTGTTGAAAAAAGAAAAGCAGGAATGTAACTACCACTGTTTCATTCAGTACCACCTGCACTGCCAGCTTACTGAAGCACGCAATTACGCTCATTCCCGTGGTGTTTATCTGAAAGGTGACCTGCCTATCGGAATCAGTCCTACAAGCGCCGATGCATGGGCTTCACCAGAGCTCTTCCATCTTGACTCACAGGCAGGAGCTCCGCCTGATGCATTCGCAGCCAAAGGACAGAACTGGGGACTTCCGACATACAACTGGGAAAGGATGGAAAAGGACGGCTACGCATGGTGGAAGTCCAGAATGAAGAATATGGAAGAATACTTCGACCTTTTCCGTATAGACCATATACTCGGCTTCTTCAGAATATGGGAAATACCTAAAGGTGCTTCAAGCGGACTTCTTGGACACTTCAGCCCAGCCCTTCCATATTCCGCTGATTATCTGAGAGATCTTGGCTTCAAGATTCCTGAATGGAAGCCTGTACCGGAGTCTGAGGACGTGCTTTTCATAGCAGATCCACGCACCAAAGACTACTGGCATCCGAGAATTGCGGCACAGGATACGGAAGCATACCGTGAGCTGGATGACTGGCACAAGAATGAATACAACAGGCTTTATGATGACTTCTTCTATCACAGGCACAACGGCTTCTGGAAAGATTCCGCAATGAAAAAACTTCCAGGACTACTGGCCGGCACAGAGATGCTCGCCTGCGGAGAGGACCTTGGAATGATTCCTGACTGTGTTCCCGAAGTAATGCGTGATCTGTTCATTCTTTCGCTTGAAATACAGAGAATGCCAAAATCATCATCAGACACATTTGCTGATGTCTGGAGATACCCTTATATGTCCGTATGCTCTACTTCCACACATGACATGACTCCTTTAAGAGCCTGGTGGAAAGAAAACAGAGACATGACAAACCGCTTCTACCATGAAGTTCTCCAGGAAAACGGTAACGCTCCGGAAGAGTGTTCCGGATGGATATGCCACAAGATAGTGAAAATGCATACTGACTCGCCTTCAGTATTGGCCATATTGCCTCTGCAGGACTGGATGTCCATAGATGAAGGTCTGAGAAACCCAGAACCGGACTCAGAAAGAATCAACGACCCGGCAGAATCCCCGCACTACTGGAGATACAGGATGCATATTACTCTGGAAGAACTTCTCTCCTCCTCGGATTTCAACAGTGAAGTGCTAAGGCTTCTGAAAGAATCAGGAAGAGCATAGACATCTAAATCTGTGACAGTACCACTTTTCTGTACCTCAACGACAGATGGACAGTTCTGGCCAGAAGATGGACGAAATACGCAGCTAAAAGAATATGCAATGCAGTCGGACCCGAAACTCCGGCTGCATTTTTTGCGCCCATACCGGCCAGAGCAATACCTGAAAGATAAGTCAGGAAAAACCCTGCTGTAGCCCATATCATTGCATTACGCATAGTCCGGGCAGATGTCGCTCCTATATAAATACCGTCCCAAGTAAAAGCGGCACATCCAATTACAGGCATCAGCAACAGCCACGGAAGATAAGGCCGGCACATCTCCACGACCTCCGCATCCGACGTCATAACACGGAGCATCGGCATTCCGGCCACCCCATATAAAACCATGAACAATACAGCTATTCCCATACTCCATATAAATACATACTTGACAGTCGAGACCAGCCCTGCCCTATTCCGGCTTCCGATATACCGTCCGGCCAAAGCTTCTCCCGCATAGGCAAACCCGTCGGTAAAGTATGAAAATATCATCATAAGTTTCATAAGTATAGAACCTGCTGCCAATACCAGATCTCCATAATGTGCCGCCAGAGTAGTGAATCCTATATAGATACCAATGAAGCACAAAGACCTTATGAACAAATCGGCATTCATACTGAAGAATCTGCGTGTCTCCCCTCCCTTGAATACTCCGGCAAGAGATGCAAAGGAAAATCCGCCGAATACCTTTTTTCTGTACTTCAACAGCAGTATTGACACAGCTACCGTCAACCCGGTATATTGTGCTGCCACTGTACCAGCCGCAATTCCTTTAAAGCCTACACCGTCAAAAGAAAAGCTGCCAAGACTGGCGCCCAATGCCAAAACAACACTCATCAACACATTCATCACATTGACGGTAAGGTCAGTAATCATAGGACTGACACCGTCCTGCATACCTATGAACCAGCCTTTGAATGCCATCAGGCTCAATGTTGCAGGAGCAGCCCAAATACGGATAAAAAAATATTGCGAAGCCAGTTCCCTGACCTGCGGAGTTGCATCTACAAACATAAATGCTCCCTTTATAAAAAGCCACTGTATGGCAATCAGAACAGCAGAGCAGGCCAGGGCTATCCCCAATGCCCGGCTGAGAATGCTTGCACTTTCTTTCGTATCTCCTCTGCCGCAAGCCTGCGCTGTCAGACCTCCGGTTCCGACTCTGAGAAAGCCGAAATTCCAGTAAAGAAGATCAAAAAGCATCGTACCTATGGCTATGCCGCCTATCATAGTAGCTGTAGATACCGGATCTGCCATAGCTGCAGAAGAAGCCGCATCAGGGCCTGCGCTGTCAAGATGTCCGGCCACTGCGATATCGGCCATCCCGACTATCGGTACAGTTATATTGGCCAATATGCTCGGCACCGCAAGTTTGAGTATTTTCCCGTTTACAGACATAGCCCGGCTTACCTCGTCCTGTATTTGTCCTCTTCCTCCAGCATTCCCAGATAAGAGGAATATCTTTCATAACTTATGAAACCATCCTCCACCGCAGCTTTTACAGCACACCCAGGCTCGTGTGTGTGCGTACACGGAGTAAAACGGCAACTTTCAGAAGCTTTCAGCATTTCAGGAAAATAAAGGGCCACCTCTTCCTTCTCCACATCCACCAGTCCGAAGCCTCTGATACCGGGAGTATCAATTATATAACCCCCTGAAGAAAGTCTGTACATTTCATAAAATGTAGTAGTATGCTTCCCCTGAAGATGAGACTCTGAAATCTCCCCTGTTCTTGGTTCAAGGGATGGATCCAAAGCCTTGATAAGAGACGATTTACCCACACCTGACACACCTGAGAAAAGGCAGACCTTGTCAGAGCATACCTTGCGGAGCTCTGCGACTCCCTCACCCGTCTGCGCGGAAACATCCATTATCCTGTACCCGGCTTTTACGTAAATATCGTGAAATACCCCGACCCTGTCTTTATGATCCGGTCCGTAAAGATCCGATTTATTAAGGACAATAGTCACCGGCACACCATATATTTCGCAAGTCACAAGCAGTCTGTCCAAAAAAGGAAGTTTGACTTCCGGAAAATCAATCGTAACGACAATAAATGCCATATCAATATTGGCCGCAATGATATGAGACTGGCGGGAAAGATTTGTAGAACGGCGGATAATATAGTTTTTGCGCTCCAGAACCCCTGTTATCACTGCAGGATTTTCAAGAGAAGGCTCTCCCTCCGGCATTTCATATGAAACCTTGTCCCCTACTGCCACCGGATTTGTAGCGGAACTGCCTTTCAACCTTATTTTCCCACGAAGCACTGCCGGGAAAAGATTCCACTCCGGCAGCACTGTAAGCAGATAATGGCTGCCCGTATGCTTTACAACTGTTGCTTCTCCTTTATTCACTTCCAATAAATTAAATTTCCGCAAATATAGCAAATCAAATACTGTCATTGAAATGCTTCTCCATCTTCAGTAGGCATAATCGTAGCCCTAAGATATATACAAAATATTAGTTAATTAGTTGTTTTTGATAAAAATATTTGAATATTATCTATGATTTTCTTTTTTTTGTAAAAACATTAGAGTAAAATTAGTTGTTTGCTGATATTGTATACATTATCAAGTTTAATATCAATAAAGTTTAACTAAACTACTAAATTATTATGAAAAGACTGATTCTTTTGGGATTCTCCCTGTTCATCGTGTTGTCTTCCAGTTTCACTGTCTCTGCTCAGTTCAGATACCAGTCAGGCAGGATAATTATTGGTGATATAGAGCCGTATTCGTTTTACGCTATTACTGCTTTGGCTAATGGAGTCTATCTGCAAAATACCAGTAACCGATTTTTACAGATAGATGTTTCGTCATATGGAGCTCCTCGTGTTGCTGGTCATAACAATCAGGTCGTTTTTTTTAATACGGCTCAATCGGTGTACAATAGCATCCAGGTGGAGAAAGTGTACAATTATTCTGATGCAAAGGCTAAGACAAGCATCCAATCTTTAAACAATGGTATGGCAATAATACAAAGGCTCAGACCAGTGTCATATAATTTTGTGGGTGACCAGGCTGCTAGAAATGTTGTCTATAATCAGTTTACTGGGTATAACGCTGAGATAGGCCTGATTGCACAGGAAGTGGAAGAAGTATTACCTAATCTTGTCTTTACTGATGAAGAAGGCCGCAAGCTCATTAACTATATGGCTTTAATCCCTGCTCTAATAGACGCTATAAAGACATTGCAGCAGGAAGTGGAAGCATTGAAGAATAGTAGATAATGTTCTTATATATAAAAGGTATTTACTATGAAAAAAATTATACCGTTTATATTGCTTTGTGTCTTGTCTGCTTGTACGGAGGAACTTCCGGTTGTGCCGGATGCCAGTAAGGATACAGAATCATTAGCAGCAACAAAAACCGCAACTAAGGAATTCGAGCATCTTCCGAATCCGTATGCTTTAGACAATATGCAGGCTGTTTACGATGCTTACGATAGCTCTATTGAACTTGAAGCAACTGACTTGTATGTTCGCTTCATGCCTTTGGATACGGCTCAGATACATGATCTGACATATGATTATGGCCTTGAACTTTTTGACTATCCACTTGATATAAATCTTGAAGAAGGAGATGTATATGTGGATCCTTCTGTTCAGGAAGGAGAATACACATGGAAATATACTACTGTAAAGCCTGATTTTGTTTTTCCTAAGGATATAAAATATGAAATATTGGAGGAATGTTATATTCCCGATGAGGGAGAAGAGATAGTGGTAACTAAAGGGGAAACTGTCAATGTGGAAGAAGCGGCTTTCATGAGTCTTGGATATACGCTTGAAGATTCGAGAATTGAAACTAAGGCAAGTCGGTATCCGCAAGGGACTATTACTGTTAAAGATGATTATTCAGGTAAAGATGTGCCTGTCAAAGGCGTGAAAATAAGATGCCATACGATTGTTAAATGGGCTACTGCTTATACCGATGATAACGGGGTATATAAGATGGAGAAGAAATTTCTGGTGAAACCTTTTTACGGGATTGTCTTTGAAAATATTAAAGATTTTGACCTATGGGATCAATACGGACCAGTAGCAAAGGCCAATTATAGCATGGGACGGCATACTAACAAAGGATACTCGAAACAGATAGATAAAGGGAATTCAGCATGGGCACGATGTGCTGTCAATAATGCAGGTTATGAGTATTACCAGATGTGTGAGAATATAGGTATCCCTAAACCTCCGAAAACATTGAAAATATGGTTGTTTAATAATACGGAAGCGTCTTCTGCTCCCATGCTAAGAAGAATTGAGGACTATATAGGTATCAATGGCGAGAATGGAATAATAGACTTTTTTATCAATGTTGGGTGTGGAATAACGGTAAACCTGCTCTATCAAATGCTTAAATTTATTACGCCTGACATAACTATCGGGACATTGAATAAGAAATATAATGAAATTTATGAACATGTAAATCATGAAATGTCGCATGCAAGCCATTTCAGTACAGTAGGCAGTGAATTTTGGGCTGAATATATCAGTTATATAATAACATACGGTATCGGTAGTAATGGAGCATATGGCGATGGAACAGGAAAGAATGCAGAACTGTGCGGTATTGGCGAAATGTGGGGATACTTTATGGGATTTGCGCAGGAATCGGAAAAATTCAACAAATCGACTATATGGCCTGAACAAGGCCATGACTATTGGATAAAGCCAGGAGTATTCGGGGATTTGTATGACAATAATGTTCTGACAAAGCGTCAGATATATGACTGTCTGACTGCTGATGTAAGAACTTATGATGCACTGGTTTCTACCATGTATAGCAAATATTCTTTAAAGGCAGATGCAATAGAAAAGGCTTTTATAGATAATAAGATTAAACCTAATGTAGATAAGCCTAGTAATGATGCTTCATGCATAAATATGACAATATCTTCCCCACATACGATAGTTGGGGAGAATATCCTTGTGAAGGATAGCAAGGTCATCAATGGAGCCCAATTCACAGTGCATGCCACAGGAACGGTAACAATAGACGGTTCTTTTATTGTAAATCCGGACTCCGGTTTCGAAATCACACATCTGAACTAAGTTGATAAAAATGAAATGTTTATTATTTGTGCTTTTGTTGTTATTGACAGTCTCTTGTAATAAATTTAATAAACCAGAAACCATGGTGTACACACGTTCTTCATTATGGATCGTAGATAATCTTACCGAAGAGACGATTACCATTTCATGGAATTTTCCGGAAGACAGCAGACATGAAGAACAAGTCCTATCACGAGAGTTAATTATTATAGGGTCATTAGATTCTACGATACCGTATGTCAATCCTGACTTTACAGAAATTCAAAAGTTAGCAGGGAAAGAAGAAATGACGGTATCAGTATGTTCTAAAGAAGGCGTTTTTTTGAAAACATGGCGTTGGTCTGAACGAAACAGTCCCGGACGACAGTTTTTTGATGAATTATTGTGGGAAAAGACAGAAAACGCGTATTATCTTAAAATGACAGATGTTGTCTGGCATTTTAAGATAATGCCGGAAGATATAGGAATGTAAGAAAAGATAATCAGGTAGTTGCTCATACTCTATGAAACGAATTATATCTGTAATCTTAATTGTGATAAGCTCTGTTTCTTGTGACCCAGAAATTTATTTATCTGGAGGTCATGAATCGGAATGGTTTATAAAGAATAATACCGATGTTACTTTTTCTGTTTCCTGGATGTATGATGATATCTATGAAAAAGTACAAATTGCACCTGGAGACTCTATTGCCTTAGGAGTTGTCCGTAGTATACGATCAATAGGAGATCCCAAATTCAGTTATATTACTGAAATAGTAGGATCTGGTGATGACAAGGGATTGATATTCTATTCCGAGAATGGCTTTCCAATAAGACATTGGCGTTGGTCGCAACGGAACGATTCCGGACGACAACTATTCGATGAATCGCTCTGGCGGAAATATGTCCGGGATCAGCAGCCTCAGCCTGACCGCAAGGGATATTTAGACGTGACTTGGGTCTTCGATGTTTTTTCGGAGGATTTGCAGAAATGACAAATGACTTGAACGTTAAAAACTTGACACTTTAGGAGCACAATAGAAAAGTGTCACATGAAAGAAAGGACAAAACTTAA
>URDD01000086.1 GCA_900546395.1 uncultured Bacteroidales bacterium
TATGCCAATGCCAAGCCGGGCATTATCATGGAGGCTTTTTCCATGGCGGGAGAGTCTAATCTGGTATTCATCATCAATGAGTTGGACAAGGCGGCAAACGGCAAGGGTAACGGCAATCCGGCGGATGTGCTTCTGACACTGCTTGACAATCTGGGATTCACGGACAACTATATGGAATGTACCGTTCCCACCTTTGGTGTCTACCCCATCGCCACTGCCAATGACAAGGAGCAGATCAGTGCTCCGTTAATGTCCCGTTTTGCAGTGATCGACATCCCGGATTACACACCGGAGGAGAAGAAGATCATTTTCTCCAGATTTGCATTGCCGAAGGTGCTGAAAAGGATTGGACTGCAGGCAGACGAATGCACACTCACCGAAGAGGGACTGGATGCGGTGGTGGAGATCTATTCCAACACCAGTGGAATCCGTGACCTTGAGCAGGCGGCGGAGCATCTGGCAGCCAATGCCCTGTATCAGATCGAAGTGGACGGGGTAAAGGAAGTTGTATTTGATGCAGAAAAAGTGAAGAAATTATTTCTATAAGTAATAGAAGCAGGTAGTCGCAGGATGCGGTTGCCTGCTTTTTGCGCAAACTATTATATGATGCCAGTGGCACATGTTTAGCACGGATCGAAGCGGAGCGTAGAAGTGAGAGTGCGTAGCACGGAACAATCCGCAGGCATCAAAGTCGGGGGCTTTTGCCCCGGCATCATTATAGAAAAACGAGTAGAGGAGAGGGACATGACAAAGAAAGTATTAGTGATCACGGATGCACAGAACGAATTCATCACTGGGGCGCTGGGAAACAAGGAGTGCGAGGCGGCGGTAAAGTATATCGTTGCGGCAGCAGAAAGTGGGGAATACTACAAGGTGATCTTTACAAAGGATACCCATACGGCGGATTATCTGCACACCCAGGAAGGAAAGCGTCTGCCCGTTCTGCACGGACAGGAAGGCACAGAAGGATATAAGATCCATCCGGATATCGTGAAGGCGGTACAGGAGCATTATGCGCCGGAACAGATCCTTACGGTGAAAAAGCCTACTTTTGGCAGTCTGGATTTTGGAAATACGCTGAAGGCAATCTGGGAAGAGGTGACGGCAGCAGGAGAGGCAGCAGAGGGTGAATATCCCATGGAAGTGGATTTTACCGGATTCTGCACCGGAATCTGTGTGTTAAGCAATGTGGTCATGGCAAAGGCATTTGTACCGGAAGCGAGAGTGTGTGTCATTGAGAAGGCCTGTGCCTGTGTGACACCCCAGACGCACCAGACGGCCATCGCAGCTATGGGACCGATCCAGGCGGATGTGATTTAGAGAACATATCATATTTACACAGTTGTGAATCTAAGAGAGAAAGAGGATAAAATCATGCAATTACCACAGATCATCAACAGCTTACTGGAAAATGATATGTACAAGTTCTCTATGGGACAGTGTATCTACCACCAGTTCAGCGCTTATAAGACTACCTGGACCTTCAAATGCAGGAATACAGATGTATTTTTCACATCTGAAATGGTAGAAGAAATCAAGGCGCAGATCCGGGCCTATTGTGACTTACGTTTTACGGAAGAGGAACTGGCTTATCTGGAGAACGTAAAATGGATCAAGGGTTCCTATGTGGATTTTTTACGTTTGTGGCAGCCCAGATACGAGGATTTTGAGATCGGCACGGAGGCGGACTGCGGTCTGACCATCGAGACCAAGGGATCCTGGCTGAATACTTCTATGTATGAGATCCCGACGCTGGCTATTGTTAATGAAGTATTTTTCCGTATGAATTATGACTATGAGAAGCTGTATGCCTCCTTCCGGGAGCGTCTGGCAGACAAGCTACAGAAGCTGGTGGACGGAACGTATTGCCTTGGAAATTTCAGTGAATTTGGTCTGAGACGCCGTCTCTCTGCAGAGGCACAGGAACTGGCAGTACAGGAGCTGGTGGGTCACAATAAGGATTATAAGGACTCCGCCTGCATTGGTACCTCCAATGTCTATCTGGCAAAGAAATGGAACGTGACACCGGTAGGCACTATGGCCCATGAATGGATCATGTGTACCGGGCAGGGCAATCACAAGCACAATCCGGCATATTCCAACTGGTATGCCCTGGATGCCTGGGTGAAAGAGTATGGCATTTTGAACGGAATTGCTTTGACGGATACGATCACCACGGATTGTTTCCTGAAAGATTTCCAGCTGACCTATTCCACTCTGTTTTCCGGCGTGCGGCATGACAGTGGGGATCCCTTTGCCTGGGGCGAGAAGATGATCGCTCATTATGAATTCCTGGGAATTGATCCGAAGCGCAAGACCCTGCTGTTCAGTGACGGCCTGGACTTTGCACGGGCAGATGAACTGCGTAAGGCATTCCGGGACAGGGTGACGGTGGCTTTCGGTATCGGAACCTATATTGCCAATGATACCTGCGAGGAACCGTTGAATATTGTCATGAAGACCACTGCCTGCAACGGCATGGATGTGGCAAAGATCTCCGATACTCCCGGCAAGGAAATGTGTAAGAATGCGGATTACGTGGATTATCTCACCAGATGTATCAGATGGAGACTGGAACATGACAGATAGGAAGCAGCAGAAAATCAGAAACGGCGGGAATACAGCATGGATGAAAAAAACAGAATAGAAAACAGAATCGGTGTGCTGGATGGAATCCGTGCCATAGCCATCGGGATGGTAGTGTGGTTTCATTTCTGGCAGCAGACATGGCTGACACCGTATCTTCGGATTCCAACAGAGTACACAAAATATATTGGAATCACAGAGATTAACCTTGCCGGATGGGTCAGATATGGATTCGTTTTTGTGGATATGATGATCCTGCTCAGCGCATTCTGCAATTTTTATCCTTATGCAAGATCTATTGTTCTGGGAGAGGACTGGCCGGATACGAAGAAATTTTACAGAAAGAGGGCAGCAAGAATATTGCCTTCTTACTATTTTATGCTGACGATCGATCTGTTTTTTTATATTTTACCTGGGCATAAATATCGGAATGTGGGAGCATTGTGCAAGGATATTGTGACACATGTATTTTGCGTTGCACCAAACTGGTCGGACACTTATATATCCACCTCTTTTAACGGTGTGTTGTGGACGGTACAGATGGAAGTGATCTATTATCTGCTGCTGCCGTGGATCGCAAGATTGTTCCGCAAGTGGGCCTTTGCCACTTATAGTGTGATGTTGATGATTTCCGTTACAAGTACTGCGGTAATTCTGAACTGTTTTGCGGGAAAAGAGAGAAATTATGGAAATAATATTCTGACGTTTATGGGAATCTATGCCAATGGCATGCTTTGCTGCATCCTGTATGTCATGTGGAAGAAATATGTGACGGAAAATAAATACTCGCAGCTGGCAGGAACAGTGATCTCTGTTTTGTGTATTTTTCTGATGAACGGGATGATTCATAAATACGACGGGGATGTGAATCTGCAGGCAGTTCAGTTGCAGAGCCGGCTGGTGCAGTCGTTTCTGTTTGCATTGTTCCTTTTCAGTACGGCCTGTGCGGGAGAATATTATCAGAAACTATATTCCAACCGGGTGGCATCACTTTTTTGCAAATTTTCCTATAATCTGTATCTCTGGCATCAGATGATCGCCGTCTGGCTGAAAGAAAAAAGAATTCCTTATTGGAGCGGGGATACGCCGCCAAATATGACAGGTGACCGTGTATGGCAGTGGAAATATCAGATACTGATTATCGTGGTGTCTGCGGCGGTGGCGGTAGCGGTTACTCTGATTGTGGAAATTCCTGCGGCCCGATATCTGCTGAAAGACAGGGACAGCCATAAGGAAGAAGGAAAACAGCATGACAGGATATGAACATATTGAGCACACGTTTGCACCGGTGTACGATGCGGATTCGCTGGTGCTGATCCTGGGAACATTGCCCTCGGTGAAATCCCGGGAGAACCATTTTTATTACGGACATAAGCAGAATCGTTTTTGGAAAGTGATGGCAGATCTGTGCGGGGAACCGGTGCCAGAGACCATAGAGGAGAAAAAGAAAATGCTACTGGCTCATCACATTGCCGTCTGGGATGTAATCCAGAGCTGCGATATTAAGGGATCCAGCGACAGTAGCATCCGCAATGTGGAGCCGACGGATATTCGAAGGATTCTGGCGGAATCACAGATCACGCGGATCTATGCCAACGGTAACAAAGCAGGAGAGCTTTATCGAAAATATCAGCTGCCCCTGACCGGCATAGAAGCCGCGGTGCTGCCCTCCACCAGCCCGGCCAATGCGGCATGGAGGCTGGAGAGTTTGTGCGAAGTGTGGCGGGAGACGATAGTACTTTTATAATTTTTGAAAAAACGACAAAAAATGAAAGTACTATTGACAATTCATGAGATGTTTTATATAATTTATGAAATGATACCAAAGGTATCAAAAGCAAAAGGGGATTATCGTATAGAAGAGACCGCGCATCTAATAAGGATGCGCGGTCTGTTTTTATGGGAAATACATATATCGGTCATGTTTAGTATGTAGTCGTTTTAAGGAAGGACGACAGTAGCAGATATGTATCGTAGCATTGTCTGGTGGAGAAATGCTATAGGCGAGTGTAAAAGTTTAGAGAAAAGCTAGTAAAAATAGAATATATAGTAAAATATAATTTAGTAAAGTATGATTGACTAAAATACAAATTGACGTTCCGTGGAAGATAATTTGCAGGTAATTTTGATATTTGTTTGCAATGAATAAATCGGAATGTAAATTTTAAATTTAAGAAAATGGAATACTTGCCTCGCGGATTAAGTTATAGATATTTTGGAATTTTGCAGGTTCACTTTGGTGTGCGGCAATCAGAAGTCCTTGCAATCGGGCCTTTGACTGAAGATTTTTTGGATTCTGACTGAAGTATTTCCATTCGCTGATTACATTAAGACTTAATGAATTTTTGATTTTTAAGTTTCCATTAGACGATATAACGACACCAGTGATAAGCTTAGGATATTTTTTGGTATAGTATTTTACTTTGTTACGTGAAAGTCGGTATAAGTTTTTAGAGATAATTTTATATATTACTTGTTTTTGAGTATGAGAAATTATGTGTTGTGAAGAAAAGGTGGCGTCATCAACATACACGGACATAGTAATATTATTTTTATCACAAAAATTCTGTAAAGAATCAAACATTTTATGGTTCACCAAATAAGATAATATCTGACTTGCGGGAGACCCGGAGATTAAATGGTTTGGTGTTTTAATTTTCTTTGATATTAAAAAAGCATTTACAGATTCAACGTTTTCAATGCTACATTTTGACAAGTCTACTGTCAACAAATTAGTTAAAATATTTGCAATATCAGGAGAGGTTTTTAGTGACTCTATAAAAAAGTTGTATACAGTATTGCGTGTGATGCAAGGAAAAAAGGCACACATATCAATTTTGAAGACATATTTATTACCGCTATGTAGTTTTGCATTTCCTATATATGATTTCCCTTTTATCCCAGAAAAAATATTAGCTGGAACAATGATTTTATTTAATTCATTTTTAATATGTCGTTGAATGGTCTTTAGTTCTTCAGAAGGAACTTCAATTAAACGAGGTTTGGGATCTGTTTGTATATATGGAGAAATTTGTTTGGAAACATAAGATTGTTTTAAAAATTGCCTGTTGTGGATATGTAATAAACTCAATAAATATTTCTTTGAAGTTAGTTTATATAGGTTCGAATGAATAGGGTTAATCATAAAATTCCCTCATTTCAAATTAAATGCTGGTGTTTAGCAATCGCGTACTATGCTGATAAATAAACGAATAAATTCAGCACGAGTAGTAGGATCACAAATAGACATAACCAGTGTAAGATAAATAATAGCGATAATGATGCAGATTAAAGATTTGCCATCAAGTTTAATGTTACTAAGTATGTTGACATTTATAGTAACATTAGGTTTATCCGCTTTCTTTTTCATAGAGATCACCTCCTTGTTATTATTGGCTCCATATAGGAGTCTCCCTAATCCTCAAATAACAAAGAGATTGTTATAGCGTATATCTATTGTTCTCACACCAGCATATTTCTTCTCCCTATGAGCACTTATATACGTTTATGATGCGAAAAAAGTAAGTATAGCACCACCTAAGCCCCCTCTCCGGGAACTGCGGTACAGACTTGGTACTCTTAGGGGATATGGGCGGCATAGACTGTGAGATGCAGTCGCGTCCTTAAAAATACATATTGAGTAGTCAATATGTACCATTCGTCTTAGACGAACCAAATGGGAGTAAATCTGCTATTTACACTGGCAATAATATTATACAGCACTAATACAAAAAAATCAATCGAAAAAAGAACACTTGTTCCCTGCTGGCTTTTTATTTTATCTAAGGAAGCAAGTGCTGTCAGATATGATACTCTATTGGCAAGGGATAAAAATAAAGCGAATGACAGGCATGAAATAGTAATCGTTATATTGACTAATAGAACTTTTATGGAATATCATGAATATGAGATTAAGATGATTGATGAAATAGGAATAAATAAGGTAAAAATATACGAGAATTAAAGAGCTATAAAGCAGAAGATATTGGAAAAGGGGATTTACGATGGCAGTTGCAAAACCAATTATAAGACAGATAAAAGACAACAGTGAATCATTAGATTTCTTTGAAACTGTTTCACTTCCTTCCGAGGATGAGAAAACACGGAAAATCATTATGGATTTTCCCACAGTTTATATACATAACTGGAAAGACTCCGGTGATTTTGAGGTGTATGTAGGGGAGTCCAATAATATCTTTAAAAGAACACGCCAACACTATGATACAGCGAATGACAGAACACAATGGCAGAGTAAATTATTGGAAAAGGATTCCAGCTTGTTCATTATTGGACACGAACATTTTAATAAATCATTGACATTGGATATTGAAAATCGGTTAATGCACTATATGATGAGCGCTGATCATGTAAGGCATGTACATAATTTGAGAGATAATCCGCAGAAGGGTTATTACCCGATGGAAGAGCTGGATGAAATATTCAGTAAAATATGGAGAGGTCTTCGGAAGGAAAATAAGGAACTATTTCCCTCAGAGAGTGCAATTAAAGATTCGGCGATATATAAGGCTTCACCACTGCACAAGTTGACTGAGGATCAGGAAAATGCAAGAGAATTGATCATACAGAAAGTCACGGACGCTCTTTCTAAGGGAAAAACAAAGCAGCTGATCTTTATTGATGGTGAGGCAGGAACAGGTAAGACTGTTTTGAATAGCAGTACATTTTATGAATTATATTGCCGGGCAGAAGAAAATAAAACCAGTATACGATGCTATATGCTTGTAAACCATGATGAACAGATAAAGGTATATGAGCAGATAGCGGAGAGACTTGGATTAACAGAAAAATATGGAAATGTTGTCAGCAAGCCCACATCGTTTATTAATACCCATTCAGCAGATAATCCGGTAGATGTTGCATTTATAGATGAGGCACACTTATTGCTGACACAGGGTAAGCAATCTTATAGAGGAAAAAATCAGCTTCAGGATATCATAGAGCGGGCAAGAGTTACTGTGGTGATGTTTGATGAATATCAGATACTCACGACGGAACAGTTTTGGGAAGCACAGATTTTGGAAAAGTACCGAAAGCAGGCAGAAGCAACCAATAATCACATTATATTGGATAAACAGCTTCGGATGCAGGCAGGTCCGGAAACGATGGACTGGATTGATTCGTTTACAAAAAGAAACGAGATCAAAAAACTTCCGGAAACAGTTGATGGATATACAATCAAGGTTTTTGATGATCCGGAACAACTGGATCTGGAAATTACGGAAAAGGCAAAGAAAACGGATTCGGCATTATCACGTTTGATCGCAACTTATGACTGGGAATATAGTAGCAAAGCGAAAAGAAGATTTAGAAAATATTGGGAAGTAGAAATCGGAGCATGGCATAAACCCTGGAATAGAGAATTAAAGTCAGAACTTTCCCAAAAAGAAAAGAGACAGATTAAAGATTTAGCCTGGGCAGAACAACCGCAGACAATCAATGAAGTGGGTTCTACTTTTACAATTCAGGGATTTGATTTAAATTATGCCGGAGTTATTCTGGGACCTTCTGTTAAATACAGAAATGGAAAAGTAATATATGACCCCGAAAAAAGCTGTAATGATAAGGCGATTCAAAACAGAACATTATCAGATGGTTCAAAACAAAAATTTGGAGAAATATTGATTCAACATGCAGTTCGTGTTTTGATGACCCGTGGTGTAAATGGAATGTTTATTTATGCTTGTGACGATGAACTTAGAGAGGCATTAAAAAGGGCAACCCAAAGAGGAGAGACAAAGTAAATATGAAACAGGAAACGATAGACAGAATCAGAAAATTCACAGAGGATAGAGACTGGGATCAGTTTCATTCACCGGAAAACCTTGCAAAATCAATTGTAATTGAGGCAGCAGAGCTTTTGGAATGCTTTCAGTGGTCTGATAAAGACTATGATTTACAGCATGTAAAAGAAGAACTTGCGGATGTTATTGTATATAGCCAGAATTTGCTGGATAAGCTGGGGCTGGATGCGGATGAAATCGTAAATATGAAGATGGATCAGAACGAGGCGAAGTATCCGGTGGAGAAGGCGAAGGGCAGTGCGGCGAAATATGATAAACTATAAATAGAACTAAAAGTTGTGATACATGGGGAAGTTTAAATACGCATTATTATTCTGTTATTTATGAAGTGGATGTTGGTTTTATACAGGAAAAGGGGGTTAGGATGAAAAAAGGATTGCTTTTGGGGAATGGAATAAATAGTAGAATAGGAGTTGATTCTTTTTCAGTCGATAACATTTGGCGGCGTTTTATAGAGAATATAAGAAAATACAAACCGGTTTTTGAGGCAACATTTGATATTACGATATTTGAAGATGAAATAGTTGATGTTTTGTTGAATTCAAGTAACAGTGGAATTGAAACATTAGCAGGTACAGTCTACAA
>URDD01000087.1 GCA_900546395.1 uncultured Bacteroidales bacterium
AAATCGTAACCTATTACTATCATGAGCGATTAACATACGCTCATTTCCAATAAAATACACTCTTTTCGTAACTTCGGGGTACAAATCTACCCGCTCCGTATTCCATCCTGCTTCAAACTCCACTCCGTATGCCTTGCCCTTACCTTCTCTGAAATCCAGTTCCCACTGATGCAGTGGAGGACATAATGCATTGGCCTTTCCATATTCCCTCAGATGGTCCATTGTCTTCCAGTATCCCTCCACATTAAATCTGATATTATGGGGAAGATTAAGATAAATCCCTCCTGCCACCTGTCTGGAGTGCATCGGTGCTGTTTTCTCTGATGACGGCATCCAAGTAGCCAAAGGAAGATCAATATTGACTGTTGTCACCTGATGACTGAACTGGTTCATTTCAGAATATGAAAATTTCACAGATGCCGTCTTGCTGAACCTGAAGTTAAGTGCTGCCCTCGGTTCTATAGCATGCCTTATTTTATTTTCCGCCCCCATCATGACATATCTCAGGCCTATGTTTGCATCCATCCACTTTGCGATATGAATCTCATCTTCCAAATAGGCAGAGGCTTCGTACCCGCTATATCTGGCCTTGTCGCTGAAACTGTTGTCGTTTTTCACCTCCTGGCCTACGGTTCTGATATCCCATTCACTGCTTTTGGGTGAAAAGAAATAATATTTGCCTATTGCGCCGAATCTCAAATGATTCACCTTGGATAGTCTCCAGTCGAAATCCGCCCTGAAACCTGCATCGCTCACCATTGTCCTGAAAGTCTCCCCATATCTGCTCAATTCTATTTCATCAGGGTCTTCGTACTGGTTGGATTCTGTGATTCTGAAGTTAGATTTGTACATACTGTAATATACGGACATCTCTGTACTTAACTTGTCCGTGATATGTTTTTCCCAATTCACGTATCCCAGAAGATTCCCCCATCCTGTCTTTATCGAAGATGTATCTCTCGACATATAGGAAACACCGTCTGATGATATTGATGACACGAAGTCCCCTATTGACCTCAGCTTGAAGACATCACGCCCGTAATATATGTTGAAACTCATCTTGCTGTCATCCCTGAACTTATGAGTAATCTTGCCGTTAAAGTCCCACATTGCGTAATTGAAACCTTTTTTAGATTCCTTCCCCTTATTCTTAGCATTGATTATGGCCATTACCGGAGTCGTAACGATATCAAGCCAGGAACGACGCAGAGCGACATTAAAAGAAGTTTTTCCCTTTACGACTGGTCCTCCGTACTGGATCCGTCCCTCTGTCAGTCCTATCGAAAAGACTCCGCTGTAGTCATAAAAATCCCCGTCCTTGGTCCTTACATCCACTACAGACGAAAGTCGTCCGCCATAACGGGCAGGAAATCCGCTCTTGTAGAAATCAACAGATTCGACGATGTCTGTATTGAATGAAGAAAACATACCGGCCAGATGGCTTACCTGATACATCGGCACTCCATCCAGGAGATAAAGGTTGTCGTTCCCTGTTCCTCCGTGCACGTAAAGCCCTGATACCAGTTCTGTTCCTGTGGATACACCCGGGAGCTGCTGCAGTGTCTTTATCAGGTCAGGACTGCTCATGAAGGCAAATCCTCTGTTGAATTTCTTCCCGTCGATATGTTTCAGACCGGTCTGTGTCCTGTTTATGTAATGGACCTTCTCCCCTGTTATCCTTGCCTCCGTGAGGGTATCGTTCCTTTCAGGAACTTCTTCAGGTATGTCAGACGATATTATTTCAGGCTCTGCAGGTGTAAGGACTATATATTTCCCCTGCCTTTTCCACAAAATGCCTGTGTCGTGGAAAATCCGGTCCATAGCCTCTGTAAGTTTCACTCCGTCAACGGATTTGCCGAAATACGGCTGTCCTACGGAAAGAGAGGAATCATAGACAAAACTGACTTTGTATGCCGCTTCTGCCTTGTCCATCATTTTTCTTACTGTTAATATCTCGCTTTGGGCTTTTGCAGGTGCGGCTGCCAGTGTCACCATCAGGGCCGTCAATATTATTTTTGCATAGTATTTCATTCCTTTCATTTTTCGCAAGTGTTTAATTTGTCCGAGCCCCAAGATTTGGAGATGTGATTTTGATTCTGATGTCCAAAGCCTCTTCTATAAGTGAAATCACAGTTCCGGCATCGTCTGCAAAGAATTTTCCGGACAGTTTCTTTTCCGGATCACCATAAAGTTCCAGTTTCAGGCCGTAAAAAGCCTCCAGTTCGTTCAGAACCTCTGAAACGGGGGTTGACTCATACTCAAATACTCCCCTCGCCCATACAGCCGGATTCGGGGTTTCCGGTGCCTGTATTTGCGGCTCTTCAGACTGCGCTTCCAGAACGGCGGCATCGCCTTTGGTCAGAACCAGGCCCCTGCCTTCTTCATTCCTCGAGAAAAAGACTTTTCCGGACTGCACATATACTTCCGTAGATTCCTGCTTTCTGTCTATCTGGAACTCAGTACCAAGAACTTTTATATATGAATCCCCTGCCGATACCTCAAACGGGTGTCTGCTGTCTTTAGTGACTGAAAAGAACGCCTTGCCGCTCATTTCCACTTTCCTGTTTGCTGCGAACCTGTTTCCTTTCCTGTATGATATGGTTGAATTGGGCGCAAGAATGACTGATGTGCTGTCAGGGAGAATTATTGTCTTGGAGGCTTCTGCCGACGCGCTTTCTGTCCAGTCCCTGCCTGATGTTTCTTTCAATATGAAAACTGCAGCCACAACAGATGCTGCTGCAACGGATACTGCTGCTATGACGCGTTTTAAATCAAATGAAGTGTTTCCGGATCTATTCCCTGTTACTGTCTCCCTGAATGTTCTGATGGCTTTACCTGTATCCAGCCGACCTTTCTGATAGTGGCGGAGTACAAATGAAAGCCTGTTTTCAAATCTGTTTTCCATTTTCTTTGTCCGTTTTTGGCCTCTTGGCGGCGTTTCTGTCTATAAGACGGAAAAAATGGAAAAAGTACTATCCTGTCTTGAAAAATTTTCGACGATAAATCAAAGGTTTAACAGGAAGAAGATGATTTTCCTTGTTCCTTCCTGGAGAATGCGCAATGCTTTGCTGACCTGATTGCGTACTGTGTTTTCGGATATATCCAGTTCTTCAGCTATTTCACCGTATTTCATGCCGTCACGCTTGGCCATAAGGAAAATGTTGCGGCATTTTTCCGGAAGAGAGTCTATTGCAGTCCAGATCTGCGCTTCCGCCTCAGCATCACCGGCAAGTCCTTCCGGCCCATCAGAATCCGGTATTGATGCCAATTCCTCCTCCATACCGTCCCTCCGGTCTTTCGACTTTCCGCTGCGGATCATATCTATGCATCTGTTTCTGACTGCGGTATAAAGATATGATCTGTGGTTTGAGACAGTGTCTTTTTTCTCCCAAAGCGAAATGTAGCATTCCTGTACGATATCTTCAGCCTTACCGATATCATCCAGATAATGAATGGCATAAAGACAGAGAGGCCTGTACCACAGGCGGTACAAGTCTTCAAATTCCCTTATCCTGTCTTTCTGCGCCATTCCTCAGGCTTGTTGTTTTTAAACAGTTTCTTAATTGCAAAACATCGGAGCAACCAATCTACAGATCGACATACTCCGATGCTAAATATACGAATCTTCAATCGTACGATGCAAGATTATTCCTCATGCACTATTTTATCAAGTCGCGAATGATGGATACTATCCTTATCGAGCCCCAAATTAGCATTAAAGCGAAGATGGCGATAAAAAGTTTCTCGGTCATAGTCTCCAATCCGGCTTTCAGGTTAAGCACGAGCAAGACTGCAAGTGCTATAACTATGACGGAAAAGAGTACGAGCCGTACGATTGAAAGAATTTTATTGTTCATAATTGTTATTTCAATTTGCGAAGAAGGTTGCTCATATTCACGTGAGAACCGATAATGCTGTGAAGATCCTCGATTTTCACCCTCTCCTGCTGCATTGAGTCACGATGGCGTATTGTCACACAGTGGTCTTTGAGCGAATCGTGGTCAACAGTCACGCAGAACGGTGTTCCGATGGCATCCTGACGGCGGTATCTCTTTCCTATGCTGTCTTTCTCGTCATACTGACAGTTGAAATCAAACTTCAACTCATCCATAATGGTCTGGGCAAGCTCAGGAAGTCCGTCTTTCTTCAGAAGCGGAAGGACAGCCACTTTTACCGGTGCAAGAGGGGCAGGAATACTTAGCACAACCCTTGTCTCTCCGTTCTCGAGCTTTTCTTCCTTGTATGAATTGGAAAGTACTGCAAGCACCATTCTGTCAACTCCGATAGATGTCTCTACGACATATGGCGTGTAGTTTTCTCCGCTTTCAGGATCGAAATACTGTATTTTCTTTCCTGAGAATTTCTGGTGGTTCCCAAGATCGAAATCTGTTCTTGAATGTATTCCTTCGAGTTCCTTGAATCCGAACGGGAAGTTGAACTCGATGTCAGTCGCCGCGTTTGCATAGTGTGCAAGCTTCTCGTGATCGTGGAAACGGTAGTTCTCATTACCCATTCCGAGTGCCTGATGCCAGGCGAGACGGTTCTGCTTCCATTTTGCAAACCAGTCAAGTTCAGTACCAGGCTTGATGAAGAACTGCATCTCCATCTGCTCAAACTCTCTCATCCTGAAGATGAACTGACGTGCCACAATCTCATTTCTGAACGCTTTTCCAATCTGCGCTATACCAAACGGTATCTTCATACGGCCGGTCTTCTGTACATTCAGATAATTAACGAAGATACCCTGAGCCGTCTCGGGACGAAGATAAATCACATTTGCATCTTCTGAAGTGCTTCCAAGCTGAGTGCTGAACATAAGGTTGAACTGACGTACGTCTGTCCAGTTCTTTGTTCCTGAAATAGGACATGCTATTTCACAGTCAACAATAATCTGACGGAGCCCTGCAAGATCGTTTGCATTGAGAGCGTCTGCCATACGCTGGCGGACCTCGTCCATTTTCGACTTGTGGCGGAGGACATTAGGATTGGTCTCCATAAATTTCTCCTGATCGAAAGCCTCCCCGAATTTCTTCCTTGCCTTCTCTACTTCCTTGTTTATCTTCTCTTCAAGTTTCGCTATATAGTCCTCGATAAGAACGTCCGCACGATATCTCTTCTTGGAATCCTTGTTGTCAATAAGAGGATCGTTGAAAGCGCCTACGTGGCCTGATGCCTCCCAGATTTTAGGATGCATGAAAATACATGAATCGATTCCAACTATATTTTCGTGGAGTCTTACCATAGCCTCCCACCAGTATCTCTTTATATTGTTCTTAAGTTCAGAACCCATCTGGCCGTAGTCATATACGGCTGCAAGACCATCATAAATCTCGCTTGACGGGAAAATGAATCCGTACTCCTTGCAATGTGCTACCAGAGTCTTGAAAAGCTCATCCTGTGTCATATCTATCCTAGTTTTATATCCTTTTTTATTTCAGCTTTTTTCGGCTGCAAAATTACATATTACTTTCTTTTGTTCAAACTGTTTTGGAAAACATCGGGGAAAGAGCCTGCGGCCCGTCCCGAAACAATCTGCCTAAGAGGCTCCATAACAAAATCTCTTTGAGCCATAAGCGGGTGAGGTATTGTCAGAGTTTCTGTACATATCCTTTCATCTCCACACAGAAGGATGTCAATGTCAATTATCCTCGAGCGGTAAATCCTCTTCCCGTCATTTCCATATTCCGGACAATGAGCCTCTCTCCCCATTTCAATCTCAATGGACTGACAGCTCTTGAGGATTTCTGTACACGGCATACCTAATCTGTACATCACGGCACAGTTCAGGAATCTTGTATCTGATTCAAAACCCCACGGTTCCGTCTCAATAAAAGCGGAAAGGGCAGAATAAGGTACACCGAATGCCTGATTCATTTTTTCCAGTGCCAGAAGGAGGTTTCCCTCTCTGTCTCCGATATCTGTACCCAACGAAAAATATACCTCTCTCAACTCGTATGATTTAACAGATTCCAATTACTGTAACCTTATTTCAGCCAATGATTCCGTACTGCATTAATCCAGAC
Organism: uncultured Bacteroidales bacterium; assembly: GCA_900546395.1. Taxonomy (GTDB): domain Bacteria; phylum Bacteroidota; class Bacteroidia; order Bacteroidales; family UBA932; genus Cryptobacteroides. Next base: position 6,024 of record URDD01000087.1, read on the forward strand.
CGAGTTCCACCAATGCTTCCTCGGACATCCTGCTCTTGTCCCATACCGGCTCGAAAACCAGGTCAATCTTTGCACTCACCACTCCCGGTACATCTTCGACAGCGGCCTTTACAGCATCTACAACGAAATCGGCCATTGGACAGTTTGGGGCAGTCAGTGTCATCTGAATATACACCTCGTGCTCGTCATTTACTTTAAGTTCGTAAATAAGCCCCAAATCATAAACGTTTACAGGTATTTCCGGATCATATACCTGTCTCAAAGCCATAATTATGTCTCTTTCAAGTGCCATTTTGTTTTTCTTGAATATGTTCAGTATTCCCACTGCTATTTTAATTTATCTTCAACTTGAATGCTGCTTCTTTTCTTTATGAATCAGGACCGGGCCGACAGCATTGCCGCAGTTTCCCGTATTCTTGCAATCATGGAAACAAGTCCGTTCGCCCTGGTAGGGGAAAGATTTTCCTTAAGTCCTATTTTATCCACTACGGAGAAATCAGAAGACAATATTTCCTCCGGTGTCCTGCCTGAATAAATCCGTATGAGCAGCGAAATTATACCCTTTGTTATTATCGCGTCACTGTCCGCATTGAAGAAAATTTTTCCTTCCTCTATTCTATAGCTTAACCAAACCCTTGACTGACAACCTTTTATAAGATTATCATCTGTTTTTGATGATTCCGGGAAGTCTTTCAATGATTTACCGAGCTCTATCAGATACTCATACTTGTCGAGCCATTCATCAAACATTGAAAATTCTTCAATTACCTCATTTTCAACATCATTTAATGTCTTATCCATTTTTGTCCTTTTTCTGTCATTATAATATTTGAAAACTCAGACAAGCATACCGATAGCCTTGTCAAGGCATTTTACAAAATACTCAGCCTCCTGCAAAGTATTGTATGGAGCAAAAGACGCCCTAAGCATACCGGATACTCCGAATCTGTCCATCAACGGCTCGGCGCACATCTGACCTGACCGGAGAGCTATTCCCATCTTATCCATAATCAGTGCCAGATCCTCATGATGCGCCCCTTCTACAGAAAAAGAAAACAACGGTATCTTAGAGTCACTGCCTGCCGGATTTCCATATAACTTTATCCGTGTATCAGAAACAAGAGCTTCCAGAACATAATCCCTCACTGCCTTTTCGTTTTCCAAAAGTTCAGCATCCTTTCTTATGGCATCGGCAAGTTCAAGGGCTGGGATGAATGTTGCCGCTCCGTTGAAATTCTGTGTACCTGCCTCAAATTTCAATGGCAGCGGAGCGTATGTCGTTCCAGAAAAGCGTACTGTCCCTACCATCTCGCCTCCTCCCATATATGGAGGCATCTGATCAAGCAGATTTTTCTTTCCATAAAGGATACCCGTTCCTGTAGCAGCAAATATCTTATGACCAGAGAAAGCGTAGAAATCACAGTCCAGGTCCTGTACATCAACAGAAGAATGTACGATCCCCTGGGCCCCGTCTATCAGAACCGGCACGCCTTTACTGTGACATTTCCTGACTATTTCCTTTATATTGGCAACCACTCCCAGAACATTGGAAATATGGTCAACCGCCACTATTCTTGTCCTGTCTGTAATCAGTGTGTCAAGTCTGTCCAAAATATGGCATCCGGAATCATCCACTGGCAAAACTTTCAGCGACGCCCCTTTTCTCTGACACATCATCTGCCATGGAACTATATTGGAATGATGTCCTGACTCCGATACTATAACTTCATCGCCGGCACCGACAAATGCTTCCCCAAAAGAGAATGCAACAAGGTTGATTGAAGCCGTAGTTCCTGAAGTAAATACTACTTCCTCACGAGAAGATGCATTGATAAATTTCCTTACTGTTTCTCTGGACTCTTCATAAAGCGAAGTGGCTTCCTCTGACACAAGGTGTACTGCACGGTGAATATTCGCATTGCTATTCACAGCAGCATTCTTCCATGCATCCAAAACACTCTGCGGCCTCTGTATAGTAGCCGCATTGTCCAAATATACGAGATTCTTTCCGTAAACCTTTCTTCCGAGAGCAGGAAACAAATCTCTTAACTGCCGTACATTCATAAATCTGCAATTTTTGTTTCAGCCTTACATCAAGCCTGAACACTGAACCTGCAAAGTTAGCAAAAATTTAAAACAGTTTATTTACAGCCTCTTGCATTTTCACTATTATTAACCTAATTTTATAGTTACTATCCACACATCTCAAACTTGAAACAATGAAACGTTTTCTTACACTGTTTCTTTTCAGTATTATCACTCATAGGATGCAGTAAAAAAAAGGATAGCTACTGCATCAAAATTTGTCCGGTATCTGCCGTGTCCGATGCAAATTCGAAAATCTGAAAGCTTTATAACATCAATAATTCCATGCTTCGAAGTTTTTTACATACATTTGTAAAAACAACAATCGAACTATGATAGAATACATCAAAGGAAAACTCGTAGATCTTACACCAACAGACGCCGTAGTCGAATGCTACGGAATAGGCTACAAAATACTTATTTCGCTCCAGACTTTTTCACAACTTGAAAACAAAGATTCTGTTACCGTTTATATCCACCACTACCTGAGGGAAGACGAAGAACTGTATTACGGATTCGGAACAAAAGATGAACGGGAGCTGTTCCGACTGCTTATCGGGGTATCTGGCATCGGAGCTGCTACAGCAAGAATGATGCTCTCATCCCTCACCTCTGATGAAATAAGAAATGCAATCATAGCAGAAGATATAAACAGGATAAAAAGTATTAAAGGAATAGGACTGAAAAGTGCGCAGAGGCTCATACTGGAATTAAAAGACAAGGTACTGAAAGGAGGTGGAAGCGATACTCCGACAGCAATAAGTACCAGCAGCAACGGAGTAGTAGAAGAAGCCACTACTGCTCTT
>URDD01000088.1 GCA_900546395.1 uncultured Bacteroidales bacterium
ATCCATAAAGAATCTATAATGGCATCTGGAGCCATGAAAGTTATATATGCTGTACGTTCTCCGACCCTTTCTTTATTTACAATCATTTGTTTGGAAGGAGTTTCCTTAAACAGATTCAACTCATATTCCGTCTTTCTGGCCAGACATGCAAGAGTATCTTTCATAAGCAGCTTGGCAAGTTCCGGGATTGAATCATTTATTTTTATAACGGGTCTCACAAGTGAATCCGCAAATGCGATTTTTTCTGTTTCAGCCTGATACATGTTGTCATGATTTGCATCCATGATAGCATACATCCTGTAAAGTGTATCTTTTATGTTTCTTACACAGAAAAATCCCCAGTCGTCAGTTTTGGCAGCAGCGTCCGGCCTGCTTTTGAATACTGCTGAATCAGAGTGGTCTTTATACAGCATCACGGTAGCACCTTTTACAGGCATAAGGGTATTGCAGTCCTGCACGACTCCTGTAACCATCATTGAATCGACTTCATGTCCGGTTGAAAAAGCAAGAGCATATCCTGGAAACATGTTTCCTTCGTTGTTGTCCGCAACAGCATTTGTCAGATCCATCACATAAGTCTTGCCTGAATCCAAGTCATTTTCAAAATAAACAACAAGGCTTTTTCCTTTCATTCTGTATTTTGCAGGCTTTTCCAATGGCGGAGACAGAAATATGCTCTGTGCATCCTTGACCACCACGTATTCATCAAAGGTAAATATGAGATTTGTCTTGTGGGTCGGTACCATGGTGGAGCCAGGAACAGGGAAAAGTCTGGTAATTACAGGAGGTATGGTGTCTTTTGGACCTCCTGTCGGCGGAGTCGTAGTGTTTGCGCATGAATGGGAAAACATGACTGATCCCAAAACAACCCCAATAGGTATTGCCGGAAAATATTTGTTTAAAAATTCTTTTATAGGATTTTTCATGATATTTAAAGGTCTGTCCTGATGACACTTTGTATGCCCTCAATCTTGTTCAACTTCTTTATAAGTTTTTCCAGGTCTTCCTTGTCATGCACATACAGGTCGATATGGCCTTCAAATATGCCTTCATCTGTTTCCAGGCAGAATCTTCTGATATTGATACTCATTACAAAAGAAATATATCTTGATATTTCATTTATTATTCCTATCCTGTCAAAGCCTTTAAGTGAAAGTCTTACGAGGAATGACAGAGGAGTACCGGATTCCCATTCAGGCATGATGATACTGTCACCGTGTTTTGCAGCGATGCTGTTGGCAACATTGCATGATTTCTTGTGTACAGTGACTGTGCCGTCAGATGCCAGAAAGCCTACTACGCTGTCTCCGTGTATAGGTTTACAACAGTCTGCAATAACATATTTGTGTTTGGTGTCCGATGTATCATTGATGACATATCGACTTTTCTTTTCTTTACTTTTGAACCAAGGAAACGACCAGTATTTGCTGGTCTTTTCGTCATTCTTCTTCAGTATATCCTCGAGGTTATTCAATTTAAGCAGGCCTATTCCTATTCTGAAGTATAGTTCGTCAGGTTTGTCTTCAAATATTTCGTATGCATCCATCAAAGCCTTCATAGTGCTCTGGCTTGACTTGTACCCCAGTGATGCTATCTGTTCTTCGAGCATTTTCTTACCTATTTTTACGCTTTCCTGCCTTGCGCTTTTCAGGTAATCCATTACAATGTTTTTTGCCTTTCTTGTTTGCAGGAACTGAAGCCACTCACGTTTAGGCTTTTCATTTTCAGCAGTGATGATTTCTACCTGATCTCCTGTTTTGAGTTCATATGAAAGCGGTTCAAGTTTCATATTGACTTTGGCTGCAATGGCCTTGTTTCCTATTTCCGTATGTATAGCATAGGCAAAATCAAGAGCCGTAGCTCCTTTCTGTATCCTTTTCTGGTCGCCTTTAGGAGTGAAAACGAAAATGTCGTATGAAGTAAGGTCATTATGTATTATGTCCAATAGTTCAAGAGCATTGACATCAGGATTGACAAGTATTTCTTTGACTTTCGAAATCCACTTGTCCATCTCATTTTCGTTTTCATCGACAAAACCGTCTTTTTTGTATGTCCAGTGCGCTGCGATTCCTCGCTCAGCGATGTCGTTCATTCTTGTCGTGCGAATCTGGACTTCTATCCATATGCCGGAATCACTCATGACAGTGCAGTGCAGTGCCTCGTAACCATTGTTTTTAGGGTGTTTCACCCAATCCCTGATTCTGTCACTTTTGTATCTGTAAATACCTGTTATTATGGAAAATACATGATAGCACTGGTCCCTTTCACTTTCTTTGGTCTTGTCATCAGGCGAGAAAATAATTCTGACAGCATACAGGTCATATATCTGGTCAAAGGTAATGCCTTTGTTTACCATCTTGTGCCAGATGGAGTAGGGGGTCTTTACTCTTTTCTTGATTTCAAACTTGAAGCCGGCAGTATCAAGGGCTTTGCTGATAGGCTGGATGAAATCGTCTATCTCCTTTTCCTTGTCATTTATGTTCCGGTTTATTTTTTCCGTTATTTCATTGAAAGCCTGCGGTTCCTTGTATCTCAGCCAGATGTCTTCCATTTCTGATTTAACTTCATACAGACCCAGCCTGTGTGCCAGAGGTATGAAGATAAACATTGTCTCGCTGAGGATTTTGTCCCTTTTGTACTCGGGCATGAATTCGATTGTCCTGCAGTTGTGAAGTCTGTCGGCCAATTTAATAAGCACTACACGTACATCATCATTGAGAGTAAGGAGGATTCTTTTGAAATTTTCGGCCTGCATACTGTTTTGCTTGGCCTTGTCTTCATTGTCCAGAACAGTCTTGATTTTGGTCAGACCGTCAACGAGAGAGGCGATTTTTTTCCCGAAAAGGTTACTGATATCCTCTACTGTATAGTCCGTATCTTCGACTACATCATGTAGCAAGGCTGCACAAATGGACTTGTATCCGAGCCCGATACTGCTGACGACAATCTGTGCTACTGCTATAGGGTGCAGTATATATGGTTCTCCGGATCGTCTTCTGACACCTTTGTGTGCTTCATTTGCAAACTCAAAGGCTTTTTGGACTTCATCGAGTTCTTCTTTGTTGGCGCACCTTTTCCTTGCCGACTCTTTGAGGTTGGCATAATCTCGTGCTATGATTTCGTAGTCCTGCTGGTTGAATTCTGAAATTGCCATATAAAATATTTCAATCTTCTATGTTATAATTGTCAACGTTCTGGTATGCATAGGAAAGTTCTGCTCCGAAAAGTATAATGAACCATCCGAAATTCATCCAGAACATAAAAAGAGGTATTGCCGCTACCGCTCCATATACCATATTCAGCCTTGTAACGAAAACCTGTGTCTCCAGATACAGGTACTGTAATACGGTAAAAGCCATACCTGAAATCAGTGCCGACCGTAAAGCATTGCTATATCGGACTTTTGCATTAGGTATGAATTTATACATTGCAGAAAAAGTAAGAGCTGCGACCAGATAGAACAGAGCCCAGCCAAGAAATGAAGAAAACGCTTTCATTTCTGACATATTCAATCCCGTGCTTTCCAGAATATTGGAATAAACTATAGAGCCTGAGAAGAATAGCATTATGATAAATGGTGACATAAGGAGAATAAGTACATAAAATGACATACGTTTGAGTATATTTCTGGATTTATGCACTTTCCAAACATTGTTGAAAACCCTTTCTACAGACATCATCATCCAGATGACAAGCCATACGAAAAGCAGAGCACTTATAAGCCCCATAGTACTTGATTCGGCCGTAGCAATAATATTGTCAGCAAAGCCCAATACTGTGTTTATTACGTCTTGGTGTCCGCTGAAATTGGCATACATAAGTTCCTTCAGCCTGTCAGCAACTCCTAGACCTCCCGTGACGGCAAACATTACAGCTATGAACGGAACGACTGCCATTGTTCCGAAAAAGCTGAGCGCAACTGCTTGAAAACCTATCTTTTGTGCTGAAAATGTCTTTAGTGTCAGAATGAGTATTTTTGTGTATTTGATTACACTTGCCTTGAATCTGGAAAGTTCGTCCAAGTCGATTTCCCAGATTCCTTCCGAAAAGAAGTCCCTCATCCTGTTGAATTTGTGTCGCACTTTATTCATCTCTCCTCCTCATTCAAAACAGCGACAACTGCTGGCTTTTTTCTGCTTCAGAATTACTCCCTGTTTTTGTTTCAGAATTATTGCCGGCTTCATCTGAAATCATTTCCATAAATATAGATTCTGATATGACAGGAATTCCATAAGATTCTGCTTTCTTGAGTTTTTCCGGTCCCGGCTTTTCTCCGGCAAGAAGGAAAGCTGTTTTACCGCTTATAGACCCGCTGTTCTTTCCGCCATGTATTTCAATCAGTTCCTTCATCTCATTTCTTGAGATGGAGAAATTACCTGAGATTACTATAGTTTTTCCTTTTAATGTTTCAGTGGCATTGGGTGACGGCGCTGCCCCCATTTCGAACTTCAGGCCGGCTTCCATAAGGCCGGTCACCATGACAATATTTGATTCGTTGCTGAAAAAATCTGTTATGCTGTCAGCGATAACCTCACCTATGTCGTTGACTTCCAGCAATTCTTCTCGAGATGCGGACATAAGGCCTGCTATGCTTCCGAAGTGTACAGCAAGTGATTTTGCAGTTGATTCCCCGACATGTCTTATTCCCAAAGCAAACAGGACATGGTCGAAGGTTACTTTTTTGGACTCCCGGATACTTTTGAGAAATCTCTGGACAGACTTTTCTTTCCATCCTTCCATTGACACCAGTTCAGTCTCCGATAGAGTATAAAAGTCAGCAGGGGACTTTACAAGGCCAAGGTTGTATAATTGCTCGATTGTCGCGTCTCCTGCCATTACATTCATGGCCTTTCTGCTTATGAAGTGTAACAGTTTACCTTTTATCTGTGTAGGGCAGCCGTCAGTATTAGGGCAGAAATATCTTGCCTCCCCTTCATCACGAACCAGTCTTGTTCCGCAGTCAGGGCAAAATTCAGGAAAGACAGGAAGAGTGACGTCTTTTTGTCTTTCGGAGAGCTCCACTCCTGTTATTTTAGGTATGATTTCACCTCCTTTTTCTACATATACATAATCTCCAATATGTATATCAAGGAGTTGCATCTGGTCAAGATTATGTAGAGAGGCCCGCTTGACTACGGTTCCTGAAAGCTGAACCGGTTCAAGATTTGCTACTGGAGTTACAGCTCCTGTTCTGCCTACTTGATAATCAATAGAAAGTAGCTTAGTTAAAGCCTGCTCCGCTTTAAATTTATATGCTACGGCCCATCTTGGGAACTTAGAGGTGTAACCAAGCTCTTTCTGGTATGGCAGTTCGTTTATTTTGATTACAATGCCGTCAGTGGCAAATGGAAGGAATTTTCTCTGTACATCCCAAAATCTGATATATTTTTCGACATCTGACAGGCTATTGCATATTTCTCTTTGATCTGAAATGGGAAGCCCCCATGATGCAGCGGCATCCAGAGCTTCTTTATGTGTCGGAAACGGAAGATTTTCTCCCAATATGTGATATAGTGTACACTCGAGACCCCTATGCCCAACTTCTTTAGGGTCAAGAAGTTTCAATGATCCTGAAGCTGCGTTTCTCGGATTGGCAAAAGGAGGGTCTTCATCTCGCTCCCTTTCCGCATTAAGTCTGTCAAAAGCTTTGTAGGGCATATATATCTCACCCCTTATCTCAAATTCGTCAGGGAAACCTCCTCCTTTGAGTGTCTGCGGGATATTGCTTATATGTCTGACATTTTCAGTGACATCGTCACCGATATTTCCGTCACCTCTGGTCAAGGCTCTGAAAAGTCTTCCTTTAATGTAAGTAAGACAGATGGCTGTACCGTCAAATTTAAGTTCACAGCTGTAAGAAAACGAATGTCCGAGACCTTTTGATGCCCTTTCGGCGAATGCTTCCACTTCTGACATATCGTAAGTGTTTCCAAGTGAAAGCATAGGATATTTATGATTATATTGGGCAAATTCTCTTTTCACGTCTCTGCCGATGGTCTCTTTCAAATCGCTTCCGACTTTTTGGGTGGGGGAGTCTGGCGATATCAGATCTGGATACGCCTTTTCCAGACCGATAAGCTCATTCATCAGCATATCGTATTCATAATCAGTAATTACCGGAGCATTACTGATATAGTAAAGCCGGTTGTTCTCCTCAATGGATTTCCGGAGAAAGTCTATCCGTTTTCTGGCCTCTTCTTTATTAAGCATAAAATTAGATACACATAAAATGCAAATTTAACGTTTTTTTCGCGGAAATTCCCCGAAAAATAGATAATTTTGTGGCGTCAATAAAGAAATAAAATCATTAGTAAGGAATATTATTAACTTTAAAGAGTTTTTAAAGATGAAAGATGCTGTTATAATTCTTTGCGGTGGCGGTCCTGCCCCGGGTATGAACTCAGTTTCAATGAGTATTACAAAGACATTCCTGGCAAGAGGTTTCAGGGTTATCGGTCTTAACGGAGGTTATTCAGGTTTGTTCAGCAAGAATCCTCGCATTGAGGACCTTGATTTTGACAAGGCTGACTATTACTTCAACAGAGGTGGTTCTTATCTTGAAATGAGCCGTTTCAAACCTACCGACAAAGATTTTGAGGAAAACTTTAATCTTGACCTGTTCAAGGACAATAATATCAAGCTTCTCGTTACAATCGGTGGTGATGATACAGCTTCTACAGCAAACAGAATTTCAAAATTCCTGGCTGCAAAGCAGTATCCTATTTCAAACATCCATTGTCCTAAGACCATTGACAATGACCTTCCTCTTCCTGCAAATGCCCCTACTTTCGGATACAATTCAGCCAAGAATGAGGGTGCCCGTATCGCAAGGACAGTCTATGAAGATGCTCGTACTTCCGGAAACTGGATGGTAATCTCTGCAATGGGACGTACTTGCGGAAGTCTTGCACTCGGTCTCGGTGAAGCTACCCACTGTCCAATGACTATTATTCCTGAGATGTTCAACAAGACAAAGATAACTCTTGACAAGATTATCAAATTGTCTATCTCTACTATCCTTAAGAGAAAAACCCTTAACCTTGACTACGGTACTATCATCGCAGCTGAGGGACTTTTCCATGAGCTTGATATCAAGGAACTTGAAGATGCTGGAGTACGCTTCTCTTATGATGAGCACGGTCACCCGGAGCTTGGAAAGGTGTCTAAGGCTGTTCTGTTCAACGATCTTCTCGAGGCTGAACTCAAGAAGATAGGCCTTAAGATCAAGAGCCGTCCTGTTGAGATCGGTTATGAGGTTCGTTGCCAGGATCCGGTAGCTTATGACCTTACTTACTGTACAGAACTTGCATTGGGCGTATATCAGCTTTACAGCGAAGGTAAGACTGGATGTATGGTTTATGTGGATACTTGCGGAAATGTATCTCCTCTTTATCTTAAGGATCTTCAGGATCCTGAGACAGGAAAGATTCCGCCAAGAAGAGTGGACATCAACTCAGGTACAGCACAGAACTACTACAAGTATCTTGCTCACTACATCTCAGAGGAAGATTACGAGGCTGCAAGGCAGTTTGTCGCAAATCCTGAGGAGTACGATTTCTTCAAGATTCTGAAGTGGTAAATGAAAATGTAGATTAAAGTCGCACATTTGCATATAAATGATTGAAGAAGAGTTGTTTCGGCAGCTCTTCTTTTTTTGTTTGTATGACGATAGTTATCATTAACTATCAATGTTTTCACTGTTTTTGAACCGTATTTGTAACAAAAGTGAATTCAGAGAGCAAACTCGTAGGACGGAGTGTAGGGAAATGTGAAATAATATAGAAGGTTTGAAACATTCTGAAACACGAGGAAACACTTTTTCATGTCCCGTACTCGGACACACTAAAGAACAAAACAATGTTTCAAAAAACGTGTAAACAGTGCGGAACAGTTTTTACGACGAAACGTTATCCGGGTAGTGTTTCATTCAGTGTGTAGGTCTGCTATTCGAATTTTCCTTTGACGAGTTCCTCCTTCAGAAATGCAAATACATATCTGGGGCTCTGGTAATACAATCCGGTGCCTTCATCCATTACTTTCTGATATGTGTCGGAATTAAATACGGCAGAGAGAGCCTGCTCCATGGTCATTTCCGGATGGCTTTCCATCAATAGGCAGGCAAGGTTTCTAACCATATCTGCCATCATCTGTGTTTTCTCGCTCATATTCTTTTCAGCAATTGTATGGCACGTTCAGTTCCGAAGAAAAACTGTATAGTAATTCCTTTCATATATTTCAGGTTGTTGACCAAGGTAGGCAGATCGATGGCTTTGTTTTCATATTTCCAAAGCTGTATTCCTACACGGTCATCTGCAATAGGCCCAATGACAATATCATAGTCATGTGCTGGCGTGTCATCAGGGTTATTCCTGTTCAGCAAAATAAACTTAGCCCAGTCTTCAGTGTACTCTTCAAAACGAAGCACATTCAACCTGTCCAGAAAGCCTTCATCAAAATAATATTCCTGAACAGTGATGATGCCGGATTCCATCTGGTCAACCTTGACTTTTGCCATATTCATGGCTTGTTCGTAGTTGTCTGAGAGATAAAAACCGCGTCCGAAATCCTTGTTCGGTTTTGATTTTTTCAGATCTATATTTTCAAAATCCCTGTTGGTCCCATGATACAGTTTCATATGAGCGCCCCTCCATGGCGGACACAATATTCACTTATGTCATCAATTACGGATGCGAATGACTGAGTATGGACATATCCGTAATTCCGGTCAATAAAATCAATCCCTTTATATCGGCTCAGGTAGTTGAAAGACTGTTTCATGCTCAGCCCGTACCTGCGTCCGAACTCAAGAATGAAGATGACTGTCCATTCCAGCTTGTCTGAAATATTATATCCC
>URDD01000089.1 GCA_900546395.1 uncultured Bacteroidales bacterium
AAATAAATTTTTCCTTGTAACTTATTAAAATTTAATTTATTAAACACTAACGGAGATTTTTTCTCCGGACATTAATGATACCAGATATTTAGTAAATGGCAGATATGACGGATATGGAGATTCTGGATTCCGTATCTCCAATCCTGATCTGCTTGGATACAATAATGACTATTATCGCAATATAAAAGGTATTACTGGAGTTATGGAGGTTCAGCCGGGGCAGGTTAACTGGGGCAAGTTCAATCCCCAGCCTTATCCTGGAGCTGTAAGACTCTGGATGTACCATATTTTTGCCGGACAGTGCAGGCTCGTCTGTCACTACAGGTTCCGTCAGCCTTTGAAAGGAAGCGAGCAATATCATTACGGAACTCTCCAGACGGATGGAGAATCGCTCAGTCTAGGAGGAAAGGAAATCGCCATATTCAATTCAGAGATAAAGTATTTGCGTAAGTTTTACGACAAGAATGCACAAATGCCCGAGTCTCTTTCTTCGATAAGAACAGCGATACTTGTAAGTCCTGACAATCGTTGGGAAATGGAGTTCCAGCCTCAGAGCAACCAGTGGGATCTCTATAGGCATACGGTAAGGTATTATAATGCTCTGAAAAGTATGGGAGCGCCTGTTGATATTGTCGGAGAAGATGTGGATTTTTCTGATTATCCTGCAGTTATTGCTCCAGCTTATATTATGCTTGATGATTCTCTGGTACAACGGTGGACGGATTATGTGGAAAATGGAGGACATCTTATTCTGACTTGCCGCACAGGAGAGAAGGATAGGAATGCCGCATTATGGGAATCGAAACTTGCTGAACCGATTTACGGACTGGCAGGCATTGAGGAATTGTACTTTGACCATCTTCCGTCCAATATCTTTTCTCATATAAGTTTCATGGGAAAAGACTACGAGTGGAATAATTGGGGAGAGATAATTGAGCCAGCCGGGACAGCTGAAGTGTGGGCTATACATTCTTCCCAGTTCTACAAGGGTAAGGCTGCCGTCTTGCATAACAGGATTGGAAAAGGTACTGTAACGTATGTCGGTATAGATTCCGATGACGGAAAGTTTGAGCGGAAACTGATGAGATATCTTTATGAATCAGTGGGACTTAAACCTGCTTATGATTTGCCTGACGGAGTCTTGATTGAGTGGAGAGACGGTTTTTTTACAGGGCTTAATTACACTTCATCGGAACAATATCTGCCGGTTCCTGACAGTGCACGTGTCCTTATCGGAACAAGGAAAGTCAGTCCTGCATCAGTTGTAGTCTGGAAAGAATGACAGTTACGCTGTTATTGGAAACTTTTTGCAGAAAAATCCGACCAGCCTCTGAACAGCGTCCAAAATTTATTAAATTTGCAAATTGTAGTTTAATGTATTTGTACAATGGATAACGAAATGATAAGTGTTGGCTTGGATTATAATACGCAGCGGGATAAACTCAGAATGCCTGAATATGGGAGAAATGTTCAGAAAATGATAGAATATGTCAAGAATCTTCCTGACACCGGGAAAAGGGATGAGCAGGCTAAGGCTGTGGTTAAGGTGATGGAAACTTTGAACACACAAGTCCATCTTCAGGAAAATTGGGAACAGAAACTCTGGGACCATCTTCATATAATATCTGGATTTGATATTGAAGTGAATTCACCTTATCCTGCTCCTGAAAAGGCCCAGCTTATGTCCAGGCCTATGAATATTCCTGTAAAGAGAAAGCCATTGAAAGCCGTACATTACGGAAGAAATATAGAAGGAATAATAGATTTGGTGGCAGAACAGCCTGATGGCGAGGTTAAAACTGCAATGCTTCGCTCTTTGGCCATATACATGAGACAGCAATATCTTATCTGGAATAAGGACAGTGTTTCTGATGAAACTATATTTCAGGATATCGAGAGGCTCTCAGATTATAAGATAAAAGTTCCGGAAGGGTTACAGTTGAGCAGAATATCGTCAACTGCTGTATTTTCCAAGCCGAGTCTCAATCCCGTAAAGTCGGGCGGGAACGGTAATCAGAGGCAGAAAAATAACATGATGCGTCAGCGTAACATGAGAAAACAGTAGTGAGATGCCATTGAAAAAACAGGAGCAGAAATCATCTGGGAAAGCAGTCCGGCAGAGTAAAGGTAACGGGCCCCGGCCTTTGAAGGCAATATGGTCGGATATGCCGGAAGACAAGCGGATACGCATACTTAAAGTCTTAGGACTCTTGGTAGGCGTATTTGCCGTATTTACATTCGTTTCAGTCACATCTTACCTTTTTACATGGAAGGAAGACCAGAGTCTTGTCTCTCAGGAACAAATAGTCGGTATTGAAGATGTGCACAATATGGGAGGCACATTGGGGTACAAATGGGGAAGTTTCCTTGTCGGAAGGTGTTTTGGCCTTGGAAGCTATGCTCTATTCCTGCTGATTAGTGTTATTGCGGCAAGACTGTTTTTTAGAAAAAAAGAGATAAAGGTGCTGAAATCTGTCGTAGTTACAGTTTCAGGTGCGATGCTGTCATCTGTGCTTCTGGCATTCGTTTCATCAGCAGTCAGCACTGACACTGTTTTCGGAGGAGGCCTCGGTGGTGACTGCGGATCATTGATTTCCGGTCTGATGGTAAATATGGTAGGTAAAGTCGTGACATTCATTGCTCTTATCGTTTTTATTGTCATTTGGCTGCTTTATACCAGCGGTAGGTTTTCAAGGTGGCTTGTAACAGCCGGAGAAGCAAGAGGTAGCAAGGAGGTCAAGGAAGGTGTATCTTGCTGTAAATCTGAAGAATCAGAAAAAACTGTTGCTCCGGATGAGAGTGAAGTTGAAGTTCCGTCCTTTCCTGCTGATGACAATCCGTTTAATAGTGGTCATATTCCGGATGTGGAGCCGTTTGTTGAGCCGGTTGACGATTCCGGCACTGACTTGTTTCAGGAAGCCAGCCCTGCAGAGCCGGAAACAGTTATTCCTACAAGTCAGGACAGACAGACAGTGAATATGTCCGTTTCGGATGGGGTTGAGGTTATAAAAGGACAGGAAATATCCTCGGAAGTCATAAAAGATCTTCCTAGGATAGACAATCGGGAAGAACTTGAAAACTACAAGTTTCCTCCTCTTGATCTGCTTAATGACTATCAGGACGGACGTTATGAGGTAGCTCCGGAAGAGTTAGAGCGCAATAACAATAAGATACGTGCTACTCTGCTTAATTATAAGATTCAGGTGGAGAAAGTTACGGCATGTGTCGGTCCTACAGTCACTCTTTACAAGGTATATCCTGCTCCCGGAGTCAAAGTTTCTGCTATAAAGAACCTGGAAGATGATATAGCCATTGCTCTTAAAATTAAGGGAGTCAGGGTAGTTATCCTGACAGATGCCGTGGGAATAGAGGTCGCGAATGACAAGCCTTCCATAGTTCCGTTGAAGGCTATGCTTAATGATGATTCATTCCGAAACAGTAAGGCGGAACTTCCTATTGCATTGGGATATACTATAATGCAGAGGGTAAAGACTTTTGACCTTGCAGATGCACCTCATTTGCTTGTTGCGGGAGCTACAAAGCAGGGAAAATCAGTAGGTCTGAATGTTATCATAACTTCGCTTCTGTATGCAAAGCACCCGTCCGAACTCAAGTTTGTATTCATTGACCCCAAGATGGTTGAGTTTTCATCCTATGCAAAACTCCTCAGGCATTATCTGGCCGTGATGCCGACTGCGGCAAGCGAAAGCGATGAAATGGACAATGCTATAGTAAAGCACCAAAAACAGGCTGATGAGATACTGCGTTCTCTCTGTATTGAAATGGATGAAAGATACCTTTTGCTCAGCAAGTCCGGGACGAATAATATAAAAAATTACAACGAAAAATACAGAAACAGGCATTTGTTGCCTACAGAAGGACACCGTTTCCTTCCTTATATGGTAGTAGTTATAGACGAGTATGCTGACTTGATAATGTCCGGAGGTATGGGAACGGAATCAAAGACTCAGGCCAGGAGTATAACCTCGTCTATCATCAGACTGGCCCAGAAAGGTCGTGCCGCAGGAATTCATGTTATAATTGCCACACAGAGACCTTCTGTAGATGTGATTACCGGACTAATCAAGACTAACTTCCCTACAAGAATCGCATTCAGGGTAGTTACAAGGATTGATTCTGCTACTATTCTTGATAAGCCTGGAGCAGAAAAACTTATAGGAAAGGGTGACATGCTCTACTATGCAGGTGTCGATACGGAACGTGTGCAGTGCGCTCTCGTCAATATGGATGAGATAAACAAGGTTACAGAATATATCGGTTCCCAGACAGGTTTCAGAGCCTGCTGCAGTACTCCATATTATCTTCCGGAACTCCAGAACGACAGTACTGAAGGAGGTTCGGATATGATTGATATGCAGAATCTGGATGCAATGTTTGAAGAGGCGGCACGTATGGTCGTTACCTTCCAGCAAGGTTCTACATCTACGCTCCAGAGAAAACTTGGTATGGGATATGCAAGGGCAGGTCGTGTGATGGATCAGCTGGAAGCTTCCGGTATCGTCGGACCTCAGGAAGGGTCAAAGCCAAGACAGGTTCTGGTAAGCGATCTTGATGAATTGGAGTCAATATTGAAGGCATATCTGAACAAGTAATGCAAGTCTGTTTATGTTTTTTTTAGCAAATATTTTATATGCGCTGGTGATTTCTTTATTGATTGTATCACCTTCGGTATCAGCATCAGGGGATAGTCCTTTGAAGTCCTTTTCGGATGCTCTTGCAGATTCTTCTCTATCCTTTACATATTCTTATGAAGCGCGCAAAGGTAAAACTTATCTGACAGGCTCAGGGAGCGCATGCATACAAGGGGATGCATATATGCTTTACACTGATGGGGTAGAAGTAATTTGTGACGGTAAGAGCCTGTGGTCTGTAGATAAAAATGCAAAAGAGGCGGTGATTGAAACTGTCTTGCAAGGGGAGCATGCTTATAAATCTAATCCGGTTCTTTTAATAAGAGATGCCAACCAGCTTTTCAGGCAAGTCTCCTCTTCTGAAGCCACATTTAATGGAGAACAGGTTTTGGAAGTGAAACTTGTCCCTGTGCTTGATACGGGACTTTCTGATATCAGCCTTTATTTCAAGGACAATGTAATTTGCGGTGCTGCAGCAACAGCTGGCGACGGTACGGAAACGGTCTTGATTATCAGGGATTTCAGATATGGACACAAAAAAGACTTGTCACACTTTGTGTTTGATGACAAGTCTTTGGATTCTTCTTGGATTGTGACTGATCTCAGATAGGCCTTACCAGGAACCTGATGCTCCGCCTCCGCCGAATGAGCCTCCTCCGAAGCCGCCAAATCCACCTCCGAAAGAACTTCCGCCGAAGCTGCTGCCGCTTCCGAAACCGTCTCCGTAAGATCTCCGGTTTCCGCCGCTCAGCAGGCTTCCGAGGATTATTCCTCTTAGCAAATCGTCAGAGTCATCCCGGTCGCGGTATCCTCCGCCTCTGCCTCCATTGTTTCTTCCAGATTTGCCGAATATGACGATTATGAGAAGCAATGTAATGAACCCGGATATTATCAGTCCTGCCATAGCTTTCCCAAATGACGAATCGTTGTTTTCCCTGACTTCAGAGATTTCTCCGGAAGCCAATTTCATAAGTATAGAGCAAGCGTTTGCTACACCGCCAAAATAATCGTTTTCCCTGAAATATGGAATGATTACAGTTTCTATTATGCGTTTTGAATAAGCATCGGTAATAGCTCCTTCAAGTCCGTATCCTACGCTTATGGCTACCTGGCCGCCAGATTGTGAAGTTTTGGGCTTGACAAGCAGCACGACACCGTTGTCAAATTTTTCAGAGCCTATTTTCCAGTCCAGACCTATCTGAGTTGCATATTCCATTGCGCTGTATCCTTCCAGGTCAGTGACTGTAATTACGGCTATCTGGTTTGATGTAGAGTCATCAAAGGCAACAAGAGCGCGTTCCAAAGATGCTGCCTGTCTTTGAGAAAAGATTCCGGCATAATCGTTAACCAGACGCTCAGGTACCGGTCTCTTGGGAAAGGCGAGGCATTCCGGCATGAATGCCAGTATTGAAATGACAGCTATAATGCTGATTGCAGCATATTTGGCTTTCAGACTAATCATTGTCATTTTACGTCCTCCTGGTCTTTAGAAGAGCCGTTTGTCCTATGGCCGGAAGAAAAGGAAATCTCATCCGGCTGTTCGTTGACATCATCTGAAGTGTAAGGGAAAAAAGTCTTGAGTTTTTCCCCTACTTTCCATACGGCGCTTTCAAGTCCTCCGGCAAAGTCTCCCTTTCGGAAGGCATTTGCCATTCCTGCTGAAATATCATTCCAGAAGCCGTCAGGAACTAAATCGTTTATTCCCTTATCTCCTATTATAGCAAAGACCTTGGACTCACAAGCTACATAAATCAGGACTCCGTTTCTCTGGGCTGTCTTGTCCATGCCTAACAGCATGAAGACTTCTTCGGCCCTTTTGACTGGATTACCTTTGCATATACCATCAAGGTGTATTCTTATTTCACCGGATGTGTTTTTTTCGGCATTGCCTATCGCATCAGTAATTGCTTCTTGCTGCTGTGGAGTAAGGACTTCTTCTGGTTTCATCTTTACCGTTATTCCGCTATAGTAGCGGGTTAGAATTCTACTTTAGGTGCAGTTTTGGCTTCCTCAGAAGCTTCGAAATATCCTTTGGTCTCAAAGCCGAACAAGGATGCTATGATATTTTTCGGAAAGCTGCGCACCATAGTGTTGTAACTCCTTGCAGAGTCGTTATATTTTTTCCTTTCGGTGCTGATTCGGTTCTCTGTACCTTCGAGCTGGGCCTGGAGCTCAAGAAAATTCTGGTTTCCCTTGAGTTCAGGATAGTTTTCCTTAAGCATTATCAGCTTGCCGATCGCCTGGGACAATTCGCCCTGCGCAGCCTGGAATTTTGCAATCCCCTCTGCATCAAGTTTTGCAGGGTCCACTGTAATCTGTGTGGCTTTTGCCCTTGCGCTTACTACTCCTTCCAAAGTTTCAGACTCATGTGAGGCATAACCTTTTACTGTAGCTACAAGGTTAGGTATCAGGTCTGCACGTCTCTGATATACATTCTCTACCTGGGACCAAGCTGCTTTTACACTTTCATCTCCGTTCACAAGTCCGTTGTAGGAATTCTTTATCCACAGGAACGCAGCGAGGAATATTGCTGCAATCACTATTATTACGATCAATCCTTTTTTCATTGCAATTCAATTTTTGAGTCAGTTGAAAATATTATCTAATGCCTTAACGCAAGTTTTTCAGTCTTTTATGCATCGCACGGCTGCCGCGAAAGACCTGGTGTCATGCGCCTCAAGGTAAACGTCGGGACTGGATTTGTTTATTACCCTGCAAAGTCCCATTCCGTCCTTGTTAGTATCGGATGTCCAGAAAATTGCATATTCATATGCGCTGTGGAATGTCCATTTGCCATTGGACTTCTGTGCATATCCTGTAGGAAGTGCTGAAAGTCCGCTTCTGTTGTCAGGATCTCCCACTTTGTTGGAATATGGCCACATTTCTGTTTCAGTATTGAATGTAGCGCTGCTTGAAGTCTTGCCGAACTGAGCATCGCTGTCAGACTCTTCTACTGGCTCTCCAGCCATGAACTCGCGGCTTATCTTGGTGTCTTCGCGGGTCCAGTTGACTTTTTCTGCAAACGGTTCCCAGTCTTTCTCCAGTGAGGCCATTGTCGCGTTTGCGAGGGCTGTCCATTCTGCGTCTGACGGTATGTGCCATCCTTCCGGACATATTCCTTTTACATGGCCTCCGTCAGAAGCAGTCTCTCCTTTTGTGGCTTCTTCCCAAGTGTAGAATCTGCCGAAAATATCGGACATGGCATCTGCATTCTGGTAGGCGGCTCCTGAAGCTGTTTCCCCAGTACCCTTGTAGGCAAGATTCTGTTGCATCCATGTCTTTCCGTCCTTGCCCTTGAATGTAAAGTACGGAATGTCTTCATAGACTATATAATTGTCTCCTTCAGAGACTCTGGCTTTAAGGTCAGGAATATATTTTTCAGGGTAGCCTGCGTTCTGGATACTTCCTTCAGGTCCTGCCTTGACCATTGTTACATATTTGGTAGCATTTATGCTTGTGTAGTTGGCGGCAAATGCTATACTGTTGATGGTAAATGTCGTCATTGTATCCTTGTATCCCCAGAGGAATGAGCCGTCTCCGTCTTCTCCTTCTCCTTTTGTGGTCTCATATTCTGTCATTCCAGGAGTGACTTTCCACTTGTAACCGATGCCGCCTCCGTCAGGATGCTCTGCGCCTGTTACAGTGAGTTTGTACTTTTTGAATTTGCTCGCATCTGAAGGCGCATCAGGGTCAGGGGTATATTTGATATATTCTTCTATTCCGCTTATTTTCAAAGAGCCGTTTAGATATGGCAGGGCTTCTTCAGTCTTGTCTTTTTTGCATGAAACCAATGCGGCCGCAGTAAGTGCGGGAAGCATGACCAGATGAGTTTTCTTAAGTGTCATCTTTACCTTTTACTTCATAAAGTTAAACAAATACATTCTTGCAAAGATGCACAAAATTCGTGTAAAAACCTCTATATTTGTGCAAATACTTACGAAAATCCAATGAAAACAGATTTAATCCAGATTCGTCCAATTATTCTTGCTTTTGCTGTTATGATTATTGCATCTTGCAGTAGCAGAGAAAGTTATGTGTCAATAACAGGTTTTGCCCAGGGTGGGACTTATACTG
>URDD01000090.1 GCA_900546395.1 uncultured Bacteroidales bacterium
TGCGAAGGCAATACGCTGGACCGTTCTTCCTCATGATATGGATAAGTCCTTGATTCGTAACCATATAGCTTTAGAGTATTCCAGGATTCTATTTAATCCTTCTGAAAATTACCACGACCCTGCAGCAGTGCTTTTTACTCCAGCATCGAAATATGTGAATGTCTATATAACAGGATATTATACAGACAGTTCGACGGGTAGGAGAGAGTACAGGGACGGAGAGTATCTTGGAGTCTATCAGATGAGTGACCAGGTGCAGAGAGCCAAAGGACGTATTGAAGTGGAATCTCTGAAAAATGCAGACGGATCTGATCCGTCCAAGATTACCGGAGGGTATGTGTTGGAGGCGGATCTTCATGAAGGGAACAATTATACATCCCATGGTATAAAATTAAGCTATAAGTATCCGGAAGATGATGACTATGACCAGTCGCAGTATGATTATATTTCCAATTTTATAAATGAGGCGGAATCTGCTCTTTATGGGCGGAATTATACTGATTCTGAAAGAGGATGGAGAAAATATTTCGATGAAAGGACATTGGCGGACTTCATTATAGTCAAGGAACTGGCCGGAGATCTGGACGGTTATACCAGTACATATTTCTACAAGCGCAGGAATGTTGGGAAATTGTTTTTCGGTCCTATATGGGATTGTGACAAGGGGTGGAATAATGACAAGAGAGTTCCGCATTGGGAATATCCCCCTTTGCAGAGCCTGATGATAAAGGCAGGTTTCTGGATGCCTCCGTATGTTCAGAATGACTGGTTCTGGCGCTTTTGGTCAGACCCTTCCTTCAGAAGATTTGTAGCTGAAAGATGGGCGCAGAAAAAGGATGCCTTGCTGGCTGCAACAGACAGGATTCTTGATGAGATGCCAGTCAGGATGAAAAAGGCGATTGATGCCAACTTTGAAGTATGGCCTTTCTATTATCAGTTCAGTGACGAGGCGAATATGCCTGCCAGCAATTATCATGACGAAATAGAAAGAATCAGACGCCTGACAAGGGAAAGGGCTCAGCTGCTTGACAGACTGTTCAACGAGTAGGGATAGCGAGTATTAGCCCGGTGAGCATTATTGTTCCGCATTTGGATTTTTGTCCCGGGCTACAGCTATTCCCAGTTCATATAGAAGGAATAAAGGAACAAAAACTATCATCAGAGAGAATGGATCCCCGGTAGGAGTAATGACGGCAGCAAGAACCATAAGTACAACGACTGCGTGTCTTCTGTATTTCTTCAGGAATGCTTTGCTGACAATACCAAGGCGGGACAGTACCCACGTAAGTAGAGGAAGTTCGAATACTATTCCCATAATGAAAACCATCATCAGAAAGTTTCCCATATAGGAATTAAGGTTAATCTGGTTGGTTATAGCTTCGCTTATCTGATATTCAGTAAGAAATCTGAATGTAAACGGAAATACAAGGCAATATCCTACAGCGCATCCTGCAAAGAACATAATTGTTCCGAAGCCGAATGCAAAACCTACACTTTTTTTCTCATTAGGAAAGAGTGCGGGGCTTATGAATTTCCACAGCTCATATATAATGTAGGGGAAAATAAGGACAAGAGAAAACCAGAATGATGTGGTAATATGCGTCATAAACTGTGACGCAACATTTATATTGATTATATCTACGTGGAATGATTCGTCAGAAAAACCGAGAAACTTCACTCCGGAAAGCCATTTGTACAGGAAAAACTCGGAACTGGTAGGTCCAAGTACGAAACTGTCAAAAATGTATGGCATTGCGGCAAAGCATCCAATGATGCAAATCAGCAGGACAACTGCAACTCTCATCAGTGACCATCTGAGAACTTCAAGATGTCCCCAGAAAGACATTTCCTCTCCGTCTTGTGCAGTTTCTTGTTTGTTGTTTTCAGTTATGTCTTTTGCTTTTTCGTTTTCCATCTATCCTTAATTTAGAGGCACAAATATCGCGAAAAAACGTTCAACTTACAAGTTTGCATTATCAAGAAAAGGACAACTTTGCAAATTGACTGCAAAGTTGTCCCTGAATCCAATCCGGTTATGTGAAGCGGTTTTTTATTCTGCCTTTGTATAGGTGGCAGGAACAAAAGGTGCATCAATAAGATAGTCGATGCTTTCACTGATACTGCGCGTAACATCATCGTAGCTGTATCTTTCCACTTCTACTACTATATCTTCTACGCCTGCTATGGCAGCATTCCTGAATATTGCGTCAAATCCTACCATGCCGCTCTGTCCTATTTCTCTCTCGTCTTTGATATGAAGGAGCTTGAAGCGTCCCGGATACTTCTTGAAGTAATCCACGGGGCTTGCTTTTCCTATAACAGCCCAATATACGTCCATTTCAAAAAAGACGTACTGAGGGTCTGTATTGGCGAGCATGTAATCGTACATGACATCTTTTCCTTCCACTTTGCTGAACTCATGTGCATGATTGTGGTAGCCGAATGATATGCCGTTTGCATTACATCTTTTGCCCACTTCGTTAAAATAGTTGCAATATGCTTTAAGCTCATCCAATGTATCCGGAACTTTAAGGTATGGCATCACAAGATATTTCATCCCTGCAGCCTTGTGCGCGGCTATACATTCGTCCCACCATTTCAGGCTCTCGGAAAAGTCTCCGCTCTTTATTTCCTTTTCAGAAAGATATTTGTTGCAATGTGATGACAGGACTTCAAGTCCGGCTGCTTCTACGTCAGCTTTGAACTGAGCCGGTTCCTGTCCGTAGAATTTTCCGTCGGAATAACTTGCTGCCTCAATCGAGGTATATCCCATTTCCGCAAGGCTCTTCAGCAGAGGATTGTAGTCACTTTGGTTTTTTCCGTAACTTCCTATAAGGCTTCTGACAGAATACATCTGTATGCCTATTTCTTTTTTTACAGGCGTGCTGCATGTGCCTGTCGAACAGCAAGATGCTACTGCCACAGCGGCAGCTGCAATCGCTGATATGAAGTAAGTTTTTTTCATGTCTGGTTTAATTATGTGTCTGATTTTATGCCATCAGATTGATGCCTTATCTGCTGGCAGCTATTAAAAAATGAGGGAGACTCTTTAAAAATTTATTTTGAGTCTCCCTCAATCTTCTTTACTCTTTCAGGAATTAGTCAAGGACTTTGATTCTGATATTGCGGAACCATACATCGTCTCCGTGATCCTGGAATCCGAAATATCCTTCGTGGTTCTTGCCGCCGCAGTTGTTCAGAAGTTCAAATGCAAGAGGCCATTTTTCAGGGCTGAATTTGCTTGCCTTGAGCATGTCAGTCCACTGTGGAGTCCACAAATGGTACTCAAGAACATTTTCGTCATTCTGGTAGTGTACTACAGTACCTTTGTAAACCATGATTTTTCCTTTGTTCCATTTTCCGAAAGGTTTCTGGTTCTGCGGAACTGCAGGAATCATGTCATAAAGTGATGCAGACTGGCGGTTTCCGTTCTTTCCGAGTTTTGCGTCAGGATGGTTCTCGTTGTCCAGTACCTGATATTCAGGGCAAGAGATGTAGATTGGCTCGAGGACGGTTTTTCCATCTTTTTCAGTAGTCACTTCCTGTGCAAGGTAGAATACTCCGGAGTTTCCGCCTTTTGAAACTTTCCACTCGAATTCTACTTCAAAGTTTTTGAATTTGTGTGTAAAGATGAGGTCGCCGCCTTCTCCTGTCTGGGCTTCGCCACCGCCTGAACCTGTAAATTTGATAGCGCCGTTGTCAACGCTCCATCTTGATGGAACATTGTCCTTTCCGTAACCTCTCCAGCCTTTCAAGGTCTTTCCGTCAAAGATGACATAATATCCGTCCTTGTCAACAGGGAACTCGCTGAGGTCAACCTGTGGCTTGTCAAGAGTCTTATAAGCAGGAGCGGCAGCTTCTGTCTTAGTCTCTGCAACAGCGTCTTTTTCGTTTTTCTTATTATTCTGATTACCGCAGGAAGCCATAGTCATTACTATAGCAAGACTAGCTGCGAAAAAACTGATTTTTTTCATTTTATTGTAATTTTAATTGTTGGTGGTCCTGTTAAAGAGGCATATCAGGGAGTGAGTATCCGTTCTGATAGTTATGTTTGATAAGTTCCTGAGCAAACTGGTTTGCATCTACAGGCTCTGTCCATGTCTTGTCAAACGTAGGATGTCCGTCCTTGATATGGAAGCCGTCCTTTATGACAGTCCTTATAGTTGCGCCCTCTGGGATGTTTGTAAATCTCATGTTCGGTCCGTCCCAATGAAGTTCCTGATTGAGGCTCTGAAGCCTTACTGCAAGTACACCCATTACGACCATCTCGTTGAAAGGTCCGGCCTCGCTGAAATCTGATGCGCTAGGTGTTCTGTACTCTGGATCCTCTTTACAAGCGCGCACCCAGTCCATCTGGTGTGATTCAGTGATTTCCCTGAGAACCTTAGGAGCATCAGGAACACGACCTGAAACAAGATATGGATTGACGCCGTAGCATCCGCAGATAAGAATATCCTTTGTACCGTAGAAAATAGCGCCTCCGCCCTGCATATTAAGATCTACTCCTGCAGGAAGACCCTCAGGTCTTACCGGCTTGAGACCTCCGTCGTACCAATTGACTACAACCTCAGGCATTGCCACTTTAGGCATATTGTCCCTGGCAGGGAAAGTAAAGCGTATCATCTCTGCGTTAGGCGCGGACTCGTTAAGAAGAAGTGTCGAACTTCCCTGTACTTTAGTCGGATATCCGAGTTTCAGTCCTTTAAATACAGGATGAAGGATATGACATGCCATATCTCCCAATGCTCCAGTACCGAAATCCCACCATCCGCGGAAATTCCAAGGAGTATATATCTGGTTGAACGGACGCATAGGTGCAGGACCGATAAAAGATTCCCAGTTCAGTGTTTTTGGAATTCTGTCGATCTGCTCTGGACGGGCAAGACCCTGAGGCCAGATAGGCCTGTCGGTAAATGCATCCACGCGGGTTACTTCGCCGATTTCACCGTTCCATATCCACTCGCAGACTTTTCTTACACCTTCGCCAGATGCTCCCTGGTTACCCATCTGGGTAGCAACTTTATGCTTGGCTGCAAGTTTTGTGAGAAGGCGGGACTCATAAACTGTATGAGTAAGCGGCTTCTCTACATAGACATGTTTTCCTGCGGCGATTGCTTCGGCTGCAATAAGAGCGTGTGTGTGGTCTGCAGTAGCCACCATCACGGCATCAGCTTCGTTAAGCATTTCGTCATACATCCTGCGGTAGTCGTTGTATTTCTTCGCATTAGGATAACGTCTGAAAATATGGTCTGCATATTTCCAGTCCACGTCGCAAAGTCCGATAATGTTTTCACTTTCAAGACCTCTGAGGACAGATGCGCCGCGGCCTCCGATACCTACGCCCAAAATTTTGAGTTTGTCCTTTGAAGGAGCCGGGGATGCTCCGAAGTTCTTACCCAGGATTACATTTGGGGCAACCGACATTCCGATTGCTGCTGCCGCTCCTTTTTTCAGGAACGATCTTCTGGACATTTCATTAGCCATTGTCTTTGTGTTTTAGTTGTTATTACAAAAAGAAATTATTTCTCAATTTCGTTATTAATATCTTTTTCAATGCTGTTGAGCCCGTCCTTGAAGCTTTTTACTCCTTTACCGAGGCCTTTCATAAGTTCAGGAATCTTTTTCCCGCCGAACAGCAGAAGGATCAGCAGTGTGATCGCTAATATCTCACCGCCTCCTAAATTTCCTAAAAACAATAAGTTGTTCATTATAATTCGTGTTTTAATTATTGTCAGTCAGTGCAGGCTCCAGCGTTCTCTTGTTAAGAAGTCCGTAACCGTCTTTCATATGTCTTCTTCTGTATCTTATTTCTTCCAGAGTCTTTTCATCACCGATGGACGGAAGGTCGTTTTCTCGGGCATTCTCGATGAATTTCCAGGCATACTCTGAAGCTATGGCGGAGTCTCTGAATGCAGGAAGACTGTCTATTGCTTTTCCGTTTCGTATGGATTCTGCGAATTTACTGCACAGGACATCAATGTTTTTCCCTCCGAACGGCTGGCTGACTGTCGCAGTCTTTGACGTGCCGTGAAGCTCTACGGTGGCAGTCTTGAAGTCATGTGTCATCCTGGCTATGCCTTTTGTGCCGATGATGTCTATATATGAGTTGTGTGTCTGGTTCTTTGCGAGCTGGCCATAGACGAACCCCTGTGTAATGTCAAAAACGATTCCATTCTCGAATGTGCCGTGGCACTGCAGCCACCAGGGATCCTTATAGTCCCACATTCTTATAGCCTGTGCGTTCCAAGTCTTGAATTCAGACTCTGCATACCATCTGGTTATATCTACATAGTGCATTCCGCAATCATGAAACGAAGGTCCTTCGTATTCGTGGCCTTCACCAGGTGCAAGTCCCGGAGTCATGTGACATACTCGGATAATTGCCAGTTCTCCGATTTCCCCTGAACGTACGAAATCGCGTATTGTATTATGATACCATGAGTTGCGTAGGTATAGATTTACTGTCGTCAGGACACTGGAACTCTCCGCAAGACGGACCATCTCCCACTCGTCTTCCATAGAAGCCGCTATCGGCTTTTCTGCTATTATGTGCTTTCCTGATGAAACTGCTTTTCCAATCAGGTCTTTTCTTGAGTCGGCCAATGTTGAAAGGACTACAGCCTGGACAGAATCATCTGAAAAAATTTCATTGCAGTCAGAAATGACTTTTGCTTCAGGACAAACGGCTGAAGCGTATTCCCTTGATGCCGGCAGGATATCGCAGATATATGCTATATCCCATTCATCGCTTTTTCTCATTTCTTTAAGATAGAATTCTCCCATTCTTCCGAATCCTATCAGGGCAACTTTGATTTTATCCATTGTTTTGGTTATTGCTATGTTGTTCAGTTCGTCGTTTTAGTTTTATTTAATTAAACAAAGGTAGCATTATTATTTTAATTTATTGTATTTGATTTAGATTTTTAATTATTTTTTTCATTTTCTTTCGAATCTATGTCTGAGATTTCAGATGGCTTGCAATAGCAGTACTGCTAATTCCATAATTTTTTATAATTTTGCGAAAAGAAAAATATATATAGCTTATGGATAAGAACAGTTATGCTTTGGGAATGAGTATTGCCCATAATATGATTGCATCAGGTATTAAAGAGGTTTCATTCGAAGATTTTATCGACGGACTCAAGGCTGTCCTTACAGGGGCTGAGCCTGCTGTTCCGTTTGATGAAGCAGGAAAACTTCTTGACAAATATTTTGCTGAGATGGAGCAGAAGCAAAAGGCTGAAGCTGCTGCAAAAGGCGCTGCCGCTAAAAAGGAAGGAGAAGACTTTCTAAAGGCAAATGCATCGAAGGACGGAGTCGTGATCCTTCCTAGCGGACTTCAGTATAAGGTCCTTGAAGAAGGAAACGGCAAAAAGCCTGGTGCGGCTTCAAAAGTGAAATGTCATTATGCTGGAACACTTGTTGACGGTACTGAGTTTGACAGTTCGTACAGGAGAAACCAGCCTGCAGTATTTGGTGTAAATCAGGTAATAGCTGGCTGGACAGAGGCTCTGCAGCTGATGGCTGAAGGTTCAAAATGGGAACTTTATATTCCTTATAATCTTGCTTACGGAGAGCACGGTACTCCCGGTGCTATTCCTCCATATAGCGCATTGGTATTTACTGTTGAACTTCTGGAGGTTCTGTAATATATTCCTGAAATGGACAGACTGATATTCCGGAAAGCTGTTCCGGAAGATCTTGACAGAATAGTCCTTATTATTAAAGGGGCTAAAGAAAGGATGAGAGATGCCGGACGTACCCAATGGCAGGGTGCGTATCCCGGCATTTCTGATATAAAGAAGGATATTGAATCCGGATATGGATATGTGGCTGTATTTCCAGGTCAAGCTGAAGCAGGCTGCGGGCAAGATGTGGAAGGTGTCATCGCCGGATATTGTGCCGTTGTGTTAAGTGGCGAACCTGCTTATGACCACCTTGAAGGCAGATGGCTCTCTGAAGATAGATATGTAGTAGTGCACAGAATGGCTGTGAACGGGACCATGCTTGGAAGGGGAGTGTCAAAGATGATGTTCAGTGCTGTTTCGGAACTTGCCTTGTCTAATGGAGTCCGCAGTTTCAAGGTTGATACCAATTATGACAATGTACAAATGAACCACATCCTGAAATCTCTGGGCTTTTCAGAATGCGGGACAATCCGTTATGCAGACGGACCGAGGATAGCCTACGAGAAAATTCTTGGTGTCTGACAGACAGAGCCGCAGATTTTCAGTCTTTTGTTCCGAAATATTTCCATAGGGGAGCGGCCATGAGAGACTGTTTTATCTGATCGCAGACGAGAAGGTCTCTGACATCGTTTTCATCCATTAGGCATACAGTAATGTCCTCAGTAGAGTCAAGATGCTGGTTTCCTGTTTTTCTTACACCTTTTGCAAGGAAACAGTGGGTAAGATTGTCCGTAGTACTGCAGTTCCCGGAAACTGTCATTATTTCTCTCCATTCTCCTCCGCTGAATCCTGTTTCTTCTGCAAGTTCCCTTTTTGCAGCATCAAGAGGTGTTTCTCCAGACTCAATGACCCCTGCAGGTATTTCATAGCAGGTTTTCCCCAGACCGTGGCGGTATTGTTTTTCCATAACGAACTTTCCGTCATCAGTTATAGCTATTACGTTTACCCAGTCAGGATATTCCATTATGTAGAATTCCGGATTTATCCTTCCG
>URDD01000091.1 GCA_900546395.1 uncultured Bacteroidales bacterium
TGTTTTTTAATTTCCCTTTTTGTCTACACATGTAAACCATTGTCAACACACGTCAACTAATGCGTCACTGTGACATTTGGGCAAACCGTGAATTTCTGTCACGGTAGAAATACGTATGAAAAATATGGATAAAAACCGTTACTTCCAAATACGGTCTGGAAAGTACATAAAAACAAAAGTCGCTGATATACAGCAACTTCATTCTAAATGGTTATGGTTGGTTACGGCTGTTTACAAGCCATCACTTACCGATGCAAAAGTTCCGGAAGATGTTTCCTAGGACTTCGTCGGTGGAGATTTCGCCGACGATGGAGCCGATGTGGTAGAGGGCTTCGCGGATATCCTGGGCGGCGAGGTCGGTCGGGATGCCGGCAGCGAGCCCGTCCTTTACACGCCGCAGGGCTGTGTTTGCGTTGGAGAGGGCTTCGACATGGCGCAGATTTGTTACCAGTGTCGTATCGGAGTCGGCCACCATGCTGCGGCTTTTTTCTGCGAGTATTGCTTTGAGTTCAGTGATGCCTGAGTTGAATTTGGCGGAAATCGGTATGATGGCAGGTTTTGCAGTTCTCTTGCCGTCATCGTCCTGTGATCCGAGGACGGAAGTGATCAGACCGGAAATGAAAGCTTTTTTGTTTTCAATCTCTGCTGTATCAGAAAGATCTGATTTGTTGAGCAAAACCACCAGAGTCTGGGCATCTGGATCGATTTTCGGCAGGACCTCCTCCAGGCTCTCTCTGATCTCATCCTCACTGCGGCTCAGATCCAGCATTCCGAGTACAATCTCGGCCTCTGAAATCTTTCTGAAAGTACGCTCAATTCCTATTTTCTCCACTACCTCAGAAGTCTCCCGGATACCGGCAGTATCAATGAATCTGAACAATGTACCTTCTATATTAAGAGTTTCTTCGACAGTATCTCTTGTCGTTCCATGGATATCTGAAACAATGGCCCTTTCCTCACCGAGCAGGGCATTCAGCAATGTACTTTTTCCCGTGTTGGTAGCACCGGCGATAGCTACAGGTATTCCATTCTTTATGGCATTTCCGAGCCTGAAAGACTCTACAAGTCCTGAAATATGGGCAATAACCTTCTCTAAAAGTCTGTTCAGCTCGCTTCTGTCGGCAAACTCTACTTCTTCCTCACTGAAATCCAGTTCCAGCTCCATTAGTGAGACTATCTTGAGCAGGGAAGCGCGCATATCTTTCAGTTCAGTCGAAAACCCTCCTTTCATCTGGTTGAACGCTATCCTGTGAGCACTGGCATTCTGTGATGCAATCAGATCAGCGACAGCCTCTGCCTGAGCCAGGTCCATTTTCCCGTTGAGATATGCCCTTTGGGTAAATTCTCCTGGTTCGGCAGCCCTTGCTCCTGCTTGCATAAGCAGCTGCATAATCTGGTCAACTATATACTTTGATGCATGACATGATATTTCCACGGAATTTTCCCCGGTATATGAGTGAGGAGCCCGGAAAATACTTACGAGGACTTCGTCAAGCGCCTTTCCGTCAGCAAGATATACTGTGCCGAACTTTATGGTATATCCTTCTGCCTCTTCTGTCTTTCCTGATCTGCACTTCACTGTGCAGTCGGTAATCTTCAGTGCGTCAGGGCCGCTGACCCTGATTACGGAAATGGCTCCTGTGCCAGGAGTAGTGGCAGGAGCGCATATTGTATCATCGTTCTTAAAATACATTTCACAAAATGATTAATTCTTTACAACTTCACCGTCCCAGCCGGTAATCCCGTTTTTGAGATTATATACAGTGAAACCTTTCCGCGCCAGTTTCCCGGCTGCAGTCTTGCTTCTGACGCCGCTGCGGCAATACACCGCTACATCCCTCGTTTTATCGAGTTTTTCGCACCCGGAGTCAAAGTCGGCAGACTTGACGTCAATATTCACCGCACCAGGTATATGTCCTGCGGCAAATTCGGCGGCAGTCCTGACATCGACCAGCTGGACTGCTTCAGTCTGCAGCTTTTCTGCGAAATCCACGTTGTCAATTGTTGTAAATTTTTCTCCCGAGCATGAGAAAAGCAAACTCAAGGAGAATATGGCTGCTAAATATTTCATATTGGCCTGTATGTTTCTGAAATTTTTCAAAAAGTTATAAAAAACATCCTCAAAAATACCTCATAAAATTTATAATGACAAAAATTTAAACAGCTTCTTATGATGGCAAAACAGCATCCAAAAATATATTCTATATGCAATAATATGTATCCGGTTCTTTACGTCCGCTATATGCCTTTATGAATTTGTTTTCGGCAATTTTGTAAAGCAGGCCCCTGAAGCGTCTCGAATGTTCCGGACATACGACAACACACCTTCCGCAGGAAATGCATTTGTGGGTATCTGTCTTTTTCGGATTTGAAGGGTCAATAGCTCCTGCCGGGCAGACCTTTGCGCATGCTTTGCAACCGCTGCATTTCCGGTCACCTTTCGGATAAACAGGAACCTTTCCCGGTATCTTGTACGGCCTGTTTCCCCTGACTTTCAGACCGGTATCTCCAGCCACGGCCTCTGCGCGTCTGCTTTGAGGCGAATCGCAGGACTCACCAGTGGCAGCGAGTCCGGATATGATATCTGCACTTTTTACAGCAAATTCATTTATTTTCAATATGTCTTCTGCATCAGGCCTGCCTGTACCTATTTTCGGAAAGATGGAATGGGCTGCGATAAAGGCTCCTGCTGAAACCGGTCTGAATCCGTTACTCTCCAAAATGTCGCACATTTCGAGCAGCGCATCATCGTAGTCCCTGTTACCATACACCCCGCAGATGACGGCAGGGGAGCCTTTACCTTTGAATTTAGCAAGTTCACGTGCTGCACCTGCCTGGATTCTGCCTGCATATACAGGCATTCCGACTATCAGAAGCTCGTTTTCCTTTAGTATGACTTCGTTGCAAGAGTTTTCATGACAATTTCTGACTGAAGCTTCTGTTATGTCATATTCTTTTGTTTCAATGTCAGTTTTTTCTCCAGAGCAATTTTCTTGTCCTGCAAAGCTTTCTGAGAGCCTGTCTGATATCTCTCCGGAAATCTGACGGACGATTTTTCTGGTTGTATAAGTCGCACTGAAAAAAACAGAGCTGATGTTCGATATTTTCATAATCTGTACTATTTGAACAGTGATTTTTTGCAATGAAAACCGGCTGAAATAGTGTCCGTATTCTGTTTTGCAGGTGCAAAAGTAGCAATTTGTTGCTTAAAAGTGACATAATGCATAAAAAGCTGTGAAAAAGCTTGTGCACTATTGTTTTGCAGGTTCGGAATTTGTACTTTTAAATGCATAACCGGACAGTAGTTACGATATGCAACAAGAACTGTTTTCATATCAGCACATCCGGCTGTAAAATGAAAGTTCAACCTGTAATGGAGTTGTGCGATGTCAAAGTTTTTTACTAATGATGAGGAAAAAATCCTTGCAGTTTTCGACAGAAACTGTGTTCTTGACTGGGCATTGGATGAAGTAGTCGGGAGTCCTTCTCCTGATTGCAGGGAAAATGACTCTCAAGTGTCTGTATCCGGACTGGACATATATCCGGATTTCATATCATAGGCAGATATAAAAGTTGCCGGCCTTATTTTATGGATGTTGAGTGAAGAGGGTGTTCGTCCCACCCTCTTTTAAAATGTCCTGTATGCTTATCTGTCAAGTAATGAGGATATTTCAGTTTCAAATCCGATAAGAATCTTCATTTCTGAGTCCATTTCTGAATATAAGGATGTGAGATGTGAAGTCAAGGTATCCACACAATTGAAGACGTGCATTGACACGATGTCGTCCCAATCTTCAGAGTATGATGATACAATACTCTGAAGAGAGGATATTTCATCTTCCAGTCGCCGGATTGATGATATTACCATTATTTGCCCTCCATATATTGTTCTGCCGCAAAGGCAGCTTTTTCTACAGCATCTGCAATCCGTGAAGTTTCTGATGAAATTGAAGGTATTGCAGATGATGCGAGAGTATTGATTCTCATAAGTGTATCCCGTGCACGTTCTACAATCGCTTTACCGTCAGATAATTTTTCATTGGCGATGGATAGCCTTTCCCTTGCATCTGAAACGGCAGCCTGCAACTGTGACGCATAATATGAGTCATAATCATCCGGATCCGTTCCGGATATATATGAATCATAGTCATTTTCAGCGATATACAAATCGTCAGTACAGCGTCTGACATTTTCCCCGAGGAGCGCAAGGGAAGATTCAAACTTGTCTAGCTCCGTCCATACCTCTTGTGACAAATATGACAGGGTAGTGCAGATAGCAGACGAGACGGAATTTATATCGGAGTGAAAACCATATAAGGCTTCAATCCTCTTGATCCTGGCATCAGAAGACATATTACATACAATTTTTAGGCATCAGCTTAAGCGGCTTGTCAGATTCTGATACTTTTGTAATGCTCAAGGGCATCACATTTCTTCGAAAGAAAAGCACCGTACTCATCCATTCTTCCGGCAATTCTGTTTATAATCTCAACGGTTTGCTCGAACTCCTGCATGAAAAGTACATTTTCTTCATCATCCCACCCTTCGCTTACATCGTACATAGCTTTCCTGGCAGAGTCAAACTCGTTTGAAAGGTTAAAACTGAGATTTCTAAGGTAAGACGAAAACTCCCTGAGGTTTTCTATACTTTGTACTCCGACATTCCGTGTCATAATATCATATTTTTATCAGTGATTCATTTTCTTTCTCTGTTGTAAAAGAAAACGGTGTAATATATTTGTAAGTATCAGAATCATCCGAGTAGTAAACAGCACGCAATCTGTCAGGGTCATCAGAAAGACGGTCAAGAGATATGTCATCTCTGATGCGAAGAGACATTGCTGTATCTGAAGGTGACTTCAGTAGTAGCCAATGTCGGAACAGATTTCTGAAAGTCTGATTAGAAAGCACCTGTCCAGGGAGAAGATTCTGCGGTTTGTCCACTTGGATTATGAAGTGGACGCCCTGCTCCGATCCATTTTCAAGCAGGTAGGCCAGTTCGGATTTGAACGTTTTCTTGGAAGATGATAATCCTCTGCCAAATCCTGCTCCGAAGCTTCTTGCTGTGTTTTCTCCTGTCAAATCCTTCAGAATGGCTGAATCATTTGAAGGAGAAGTCTCCGGCTCCAATAACTTGTCATTCCTAAGTTCGCGCCATTTGTCCTGCCCTAAAACGAGGATTACAGTCTCGTCAGCACTGCCGCTCCGCACTTTGTCTCCCAGTTTTTTGAGGAGTTCGCCTCTTTGCCGTCCATACACAAGTGATATGATTCCGGCGGCATCAAGGTTGTCAAAGACAGCCTGATATGGAGTTTCGTCATCTTCCGGAAGACAGTCAATCACGAAAAACTCAGTTTCTCTGCCACTGCTGCAGCATGAATATACAGCTGACAGGAATACTTCAACAGCCTGACGGACAGGCTGCATATGCTGATTCAGTCCGGAGACAAGAATGTTTTCACCGGCTTCTTCCTTTAACGCTATACTTACACATTCACGTGAAAAACTCAATATATTTCCCGGAGATACGCACAGTGACCTGCGGCTTTTCTTCCTGAGCAGGTCTATAACGGATTCATCCATAATAGCCTGAACTTTACCGCTGAAATAATATTGCTGCGGAACATTGTACTCCTTGGTTTTTGCGGATACGGATTCAAGCATAGCAGCTTGCTGCCCATCAGTCATGTAATAAGACTTGAAACGCATGTCAGGGGCTGAATTCTGATGATGGTGATAATAGATTTCTCCGGTAGTCAGTTCAGATGTAATTGAAGAGCTTCCGTTTGCCAATTTTTCAGAGTCCCTCCTGTCGCAATTAAGCAGATAAAGGTCAGTAAGTCCGGCACCTTGCAGTTCATCTATAGGAATTGCAGAATTCATGAAGGTCTGGGTAGAGAATATCATATGCACTCCCTGGCTTCGGCCTTGTTTGGCAGTAAGTGAAATTATCCTCCTGATTTCGCGTTCAACATTGTCCGGTCGCTCTGAAAAGATCATCTGGCATTCGTCTATCACGAGTATGAGTTGAGGCATCGGATTGCTGGCCTTACTGTTGTACATTTCAAGATTGCGAGCTCCGACTTTCGCAAATTCCTTGCTCCTCTCTTCCATCCGATATTCCAGATTCTTTAATATTTCAAGAGTTACACGGCTGTCATTGTTATCTACCAGCAGTGCGGTCACATGCTTCTCTCCCTTGTATTGATTGAATTCGACTCCGCCCAGTTTGAGATCAAGAAGATACAGCTCAACTTGTAACGGAGAGTATTTGAGCAGGATGTTACCTATTATATTATGTAGAAAACTGGACTTTCCGGTACCGGACTGGCCGAGGATGAAAGTATGAAGGTGACTAACAGTATCAAGAACGAAATTTACGGCATTTCCGTCTTCTTCTCCGACTGGTACTGAAATATCTGAAATCGGTGTATTTTCGTACGGCTGATCTGCAAGGCGTCCGACATCTTGAATCAAAGGCGTTTTCTTCATACCTGCTTCAATTCCGTCATTAAGATAAGATAGAGCCGCTTTGAGGAATTCAGGTATGTCTGCAAGGGGAGTGAATGGCAGTGGCAGAGTACAGGATGTTTGATGCGAACTGTCAACAAATTTGAACAGAGCCTTGTCCTCAAGCAATGACTGTCCGGCATAAGTCTTGTCTTCCGTACAATTTGCAAAGACAAAGAGGATACCGGATTTGTAGCCGTTTTCGACGAAAGGACGGAGCATGTTTTCAACGACAGGTGATATGGATTTAGGATATCCTAAGACTATCACCAGTTCATATGGCTCAAGCCAGGTCTCCCGGGATATATTATAGTCATAAATCGTCTCGCATTTACGTGCAATTCTTCTTGTTTTTTCCTGCCATTGCACAACGGCGTCCCTCAAGTCCCTCTCGCCGATTATCGTGTCTCCTGTGAAGAATGCCTGGTTCAGACGTGTAGTGAACAATGATGCTATATTAGTAGCACCAAAGTCGATAATGCGCATTTTTATCTTACCAGGAGGGAGGGTCAGGAGAATGTTAATTACAGTCCTGCTAAGATATTTTTTCAAATCATTATTCACGGAATAATTTATGACAAGAGTCTTGGCCTTTCCTGATGTCGAATCCAAGTGGATGAAATCAGGCTCATAAAAGCCGTTTTTCAGAATTACAGACGGCGAGGGATAGCTTGAAATGTAATACTGGTTTTTGGCACAGTCGGAAATACGTCCGAGCAGTTTTTCTGCCTGCCCGCTCGTCAGATTCTCCTGTATTCCCATCTGAAAATATAGAGGGAACTTTTCAGCTATGCCGGTCATCTCGGATG
Organism: uncultured Bacteroidales bacterium; assembly: GCA_900546395.1. Classification (GTDB taxonomy): domain Bacteria; phylum Bacteroidota; class Bacteroidia; order Bacteroidales; family UBA932; genus Cryptobacteroides. The sequence goes on from URDD01000091.1 coordinate 7,320, forward strand.
AAATATCAACTTTCGGCAATGAAGCCAGTTTTGTTTTCATATCTTCTCTCAGACGTTCTACCGCATTAAGATAGTTTTTCTGAACCTCAAGAATCTTGTCTATCACTGACTTTATTTTATTGTTGCAGAATGACTCAAAAGCATTCTTGTCAGAATGATGCACCACGGATGCAAGATAAAAAGGGTCAAAGAAGTCTTGCGACGTAAAAGGATAACCGGTTTTTACTGATGTAATGACTTCATTTGTAATCTTTTCCAAATCGGAATACGGAATCTGCTTAAGGTATCCGCTGTTGAAAAGTTCCACAATATTGTTTTTGCAGATAAAGTCATAATGGTAGCGCAGGTCATTGAGCCGGCTGCCTGCTGTATCATCAGATATAAGTTTCTCGGCCTTGTCAAGCAGTGCTTCCATATGGTCATAAGTCTTGTCTATGTCAGAGGATGACATGAAGCATTCTGAAAAGGCACGCAGTTTATAATATTCAATAAGGTCTCTGTTATAATCTCTGATACGCAATTCCAGCGAGGTGATTTCATCAGATAACATTTTCATTCTGAGCTTCTCAATAACGCTGCCGGGTTCCCAGACTTTCAATGAGAGGGTAATCGGTTGGTATTGCTTTCCAAATTCCCTCGTTAAATAGTAAGTGCTGATTTCGAAAGTTGAGATGTCAACAGTTTTTTTGTCAGCATACAATGCAACGGGAAGGCCGGACAGCTTATTCATTGAGTCACCGATTATTCTCAGCCAATTCCAAAGAGAGTCTTTTTTAGAAGCGATTGTCTGCAGTAGTTTGCTTTTGTTATCCAATACTTCTTTCTGATAGAAATCTTTCAGAAGCACTTTACGCAATTCCAATACATAATTCACTTTTCTATTATTGAGTTCCGCTTCGTCTGTCAGGCCGGTTATCTCGGCATCAACCTTTTTCTTATGTTTCTCAAGATCTGAAATTTCTGATAAAAGACTGGACTTAAGAGCCTCTGTCTGTGAACTGTAAATTTTACGAAGTCTGGCAGAAAAGAGATCAAACAGTCTGGTATATTGTCCGGTCAATGACTCTCTTGAAACAGTCACTCCTCTATAGTGCCAATTCAGTGCCGTTTCCCTGCTTTTGACCTCAAATTCCGAGCGTATTGAGACAGACTCTTTTTGTGCATTTTCATAATCAGCCAAGGCAGATAGAGGTTCTTTAATGTCAGATAGTGTGAACATATTGGGGTGGTATTAATCTAGAACTCGAATTTCTCGGCCTTCATTTTGGCGATGGACTCTATTTGAGGAACAAGGTTTACGAAATGTTCTGCTTTCTGGTGTGCTGCAAGAGCC
>URDD01000092.1 GCA_900546395.1 uncultured Bacteroidales bacterium
GATAATTTACGACCGGGACGGAAAGATACTTGTAGGCAATAAGGTGGCATACGATATAATGGTGACTCCAAAGGAAGTATCGGCTTTCGATACACTGTCTCTGTGCAACGCCCTGGAAATCCAGCCCGAATTTGTAAGGGAGAAAATGAAGGAATACTACAGGAACCGCAGAAGGATAGGACACCAGTCAGTCGTATTCCTGAAACAACTTCCGCCTGAAAGATATATGAAGTTTGCCGAACTTGCATATAAATTTCCCGGATTCAAGGGACTGGCAAGAAGCACAAGACAGTATCCATATAATGCAGGAGGAAACCTTTTAGGTTATGTTTCAGAAGTTGACCAAAGGTATATCGAGCGTCACAAGGGAGAATACAAGCCTGGCGACTATGCCGGACAGACAGGAATAGAAGCAACCTGCGAACAGTACCTCAAAGGAGAAAAAGGCTACAAAATCTATCTCAGGGATTCCAGAAACAGGATAGAATCATCTTACCAGAACGGTGAAATGGACAAAGAAGCCGTTCCGGGAAAAGACATTATAACGACTATAGACGCCGAACTCCAGCATTACGGGCAGGCCCTCATGCAGAATAAAGTCGGAAGTCTGGTAGCAATCGAACCTTCTACAGGCGAAATTCTTACCCTTGTATCCAGTCCCGGAATCGATGTAGAAATGCTGGATAACATAGGAAAATACTACAGCGAGATAGCCTCAAACCCATATAAACCTATGTTCAACAGGGCTGTACAGGCCTCTTATCCACCAGGTTCTGTATTCAAAATCGTGAATGCGCTGATAGGCCTTCAGGAGGGCGTTGTAAGCCCTGGAACAAGATATCCATGCAGTATGGGCTACAGCTACGGGAACAGGAAAATGGGATGCCACAGCCACAGAACACCGTTGAATATGGAAGAATCCATCATGATGTCCTGCAATGCATACTACTGCTATGTTTTCCGCGACATATTGGAAAAGTCAGGAACGAAAAGTATAGACAAGGCCCTCGAAAAATGGGACGAATATGTATATAGCTTCGGCTTCGGCAGAAAACTTGGAAGTGACTTTCCTGCAGAGCTCGGAGGAGATATTCCTCAGCCCAAACTGTATGACAGAATGTACGGGAAAGGCAGGTGGAAAGCAACAAATATTCTTTCTCTGTCCATTGGACAGGGAGAAATCGGCTGTACACCACTGCACCTTGCCAACCTTTGTGCCACAGTCGCAAACCGCGGATTCTATTATATTCCTCATATTATCAAAGACTCCGATGGCGTAGAAATAGACAGGAAATACCACGAGAAACAATATACAATGGTTGACACAGCATATTTCAAGACTGTGGTAAACGGTATGTTCCGGGCAGTGAACAGCGGCTTCGGTTCCGGAGGTACAGCTTCAGTAGCAGAAGTAAAAGGTCTTGATATATGCGGGAAAACCGGAACGGCACAGAATCCGCATGGAGATGACAACTCTGTCTTCATATGCTTTGCTCCAAAAGACAACCCTAAAATTGCTGTGGCGGCATATATCGAGAACGGCTCGTTCGGTGCAAGATGGGCGGCACCTATAGCATCTCTCCTGACGGAAATGTACCTGACAGGAGAAATATCCGATAGCCGCAAGCCTCTGGAACAAAGGGTGCTTGAAGGAAACCTCATGGACAAGGTAAAAGTCAGGAAATAGAAAGAAATATATGAACAGATACATCGGCAGAAGTTTTATAAAAACTGTAGATTGGAGTCTTATTTTTGTCTATCTTTTACTTATAATAATAGGATGGATAAATATTTATGCTTCAATCCATTCTTCAGAACCATCATCCATCTTTGATTTCAGTTTCAGAAGCGGAAAACAGTTCGTATGGATACTCTCGGCCTTGGGAATAGCAGGTGCCATACTCTTAGTGATTAATCCACGGGCATGGGAAAGTCTGTCCGTCCCTATATACATACTCACAATACTGCTTCTGCTTGCAGTAATATTTCTGGGAGTGGAAGTCAAGGGATCAAAGTCATGGTTTGAATTCGGCCCGGTAAGATTCCAGCCTGCAGAAGTATCTAAAATATCCACATCACTCTTCCTTGCTACTGTAATGAGTCAGACCGGATTCAGACTCAGGAATTTCAGGAACTTTATTTCTACAGCCCTGATAATCCTTCTGCCTATGCTTATCATTATAGCACAGAGCGAAACCGGTTCTGCTCTCGTATATGTGGGATTCGTATTTATGCTATACAGGGAAGGGCTGTCCGGGTGGCTTCTGTTCATGATAGGCATGGTAATACTGCTTTTCATCCTGACACTTACAGCATCTCCATACACGTCTCTGCTTATCCTTACCGGAGTAGTAACGCTATGCTGCGCCATGGACTCAGGCAATCTGAAAAAATGGGCTGTAATAGCGATTCCACTTCTTGTCCTGATGGGATTTGCCCCGACATTGGCTGAAAAATTTTCAGCCATGACAGATAATCCTGAAAAAACAGCGAAAATATTAAATCCTCTGTATCTTTTCTACACAATTGCAGCAGCAGGCATTCCCTACTATGCATACAGGGCCTTCAGAGAAAGAAGTTCATTCAAATGGCTCAGTATCCTTACATTTATTGCCGGGATATTGCTTGTATTCTCAGTAGATTTCATATTCGACGATGTTTTGCAAGATCACCAGCGAAAACGCATTGAAGTACTTTTAGGTATGAAGGAGGATCCTTCCGGAGTAGGATACAATGTCAACCAGTCTATGATAGCCATAGGTTCCGGAGGATTTGCCGGGAAAGGATTCCTCAACGGAACCCAGACGACATACGGGTTTGTTCCTGAACAAAGTACTGATTTCATTTTCTGTACGATAGGCGAAGAATGGGGATTCATAGGGTCTTCCATTGTAATCCTGCTGTATGTTTTCCTCATCTGGAGGATAATATCTGATGCAGAACGCAGCCGTGAAGCATTTACCCGAATCTACGGTTACTGCGTGGCAAGCTGCATATTCATGCATTTGTTTATAAATATCGGTATGACGATAGGTATAATGCCAGTTATCGGCATCCCGCTTCCACTTTTAAGCTATGGGGGGTCATCACTCTGGGCTTTTACGGCAATGTTGTTCATTTTCATAGCTTTGGACAGAAATGAAAAACGCTATTTCTAGAAAAGGCATATTAAATTAATTTGCTTAAACGAATAATCTGCAATATTTTTGCATTGTTTTGGGTCACCGGAACAATATAAAGAAAATAAACCTATTAAATTTTATAAGAATGGGACTTCTTGACGGAAAAACAGCTCTTGTCACAGGCGCGGCAAGAGGAATCGGAAAGGCTATTGCCTTGAAATTCGCTTCAGAAGGAGCCAATGTAGCCTTCACAGACCTTGCAATCAACGAAGCTGCTGAACAGACTCTCAAAGAACTCGAAGCATTCGGAATAAAGGCCAAGGCCTACGCATCAAACGCTGCAAATTTTGATGAAACACATACTGTCGTTGATGAAATCGTAAAAGATTTCGGACGCATCGACATCCTGGTTAACAATGCAGGTATTACCAAAGACGGACTTATGATGAGAATGAGCGAAGCACAGTGGGATGCTGTCCTTACTGTCAACCTCAAGTCTGCTTTCAACTTCATACATGCCGTAACCCCGGTAATGGCTAAGCAAAGAGAAGGAAGCATCATCAACATGTCTTCTGTAGTAGGTGTTTCAGGAAATGCAGGACAGTGCAACTACTCTGCATCAAAGGCAGGTATGATCGGCCTTGCCAAATCAATTGCAAAGGAAATGGGTCCTCGCGGAATCCGCGCGAACTGCATTGCTCCGGGCTTCATCATTACAGATATGACCAATGCACTTTCAGATAAAGTTCGCGAAGAGTGGGCAAAACAGATTCCTCTCAGACGCGGCGGTACTCCAGAGGATGTAGCAAATGTTGCTCTATTCCTTGCAAGCCCGCTTTCATCATACGTAAGCGGACAGGTAATCCACTGCTGCGGTGCTATGAACTGCTAATATCGTTCATATCAAAATTTAAATAGAGACGGGCTCAAAAAAAGGCCCGTCTCTATTTTTTTTAGACCCGTCTCCTTATGAGTGTATCATTTTTCTGAATCTTAATGTTCTTTTTTCTGTTTATTATACTGATTCCGACGTTTTGGTTCTATTTTTCAGATTTACATAATCATATTATGACTGGACAAAACAAGATACTCAAGGCCGCTGGTCTGATTCTGGACCTGGTTTTACCAAGGAAATGTGCAGTATGCGAAGAAAATCTGAGATACTTCGAACAGCATATATGCACGAAATGCCTTGCGGATATGCCTTACACCTATTACTGGAGAAACAGTCATAATGCAATGGCGGACAAATTCAACGAGAAAATCCAGAAGCATTATTATCTTGATTTCGGGAATATTACACATCCTCCAGGAAAGTTGCCATACAGCTACGCTGTGTCACTTTTCTTTTTCAACTCGGAAGCCATGTACAGACATATCCCATACAAGATAAAGTACGGAGGAGACATTCCTCTCGGATATTTTTTCGGGAAACTGTTGGGCGAAAAGATACTTAGCTCGGATGTACTGAAGGATATAGACACCGTAATACCGGTACCACTGCACTGGACCCGTAAATGGAAACGAGGGTACAATCAGGCAGAAATCATTGCAAAAGGCATAGTTTCCGTGACCGGTACGGAATTATGCACTTCCCTGTTAAAAAGAAAGCACCGGACAAAGACCCAGACCAGACTTGATATTGAAGGAAAATCAAGGAACGTAAAAGACGCCTTCACTATGACAGGTCCACTGACAGACAGAAGACATATATTACTCGTGGATGACGTATTCACTACAGGAGCGACTCTGACAGCCTGCTATACTGCAATCTCTAAATCCGGCAATAACATCCGGATAAGCATTGCCACACTCGCTGTTGTCAGCAACTGAGTATCTCCTTATATATTTCCATCAATGAATCTGCAAGCGAATCATCCGTAAACTGACCTGCATGCGCATAACCTTTTTCTATCATAGCCGATTTTCTGTCAGGATTTGATACAATCTCTTTTACGGCCTCTGCAAGTGAATGGTGGTCATCCGGGTCAATATAGACAGCAGCATCCCCACCCGCCTCTTCAAGACATGATCCTGTCGCGGCAATCACGGGAATCCCACTACAGAGAGCTTCCAGCACAGGTATCCCAAAGCCCTCGCATCTTGATGGATAAGCAAAGACTTCCGCCTGCTGGTAAATGGACGGCAACTCTTTGAATCCTACTCCATTAAGAATATGAACCCGATCTAAAACGTCCAAACTGCGAGCAGTCTCAATCACATGAAGCATATAAGGAGTTTTCTTTCCTACTATAACGAGATGCATTTCCGGAAGTTCAGGCAATGCCTTCACTATCAATGCAGTATTTTTCCTTTCTTCTATAGTGCCCACACTCAGGATAAATTTGTCGGGCAACGAGAAGTTTTCCTTGGTTATCTTCTTGAATGCAGGAGTACAGAGCCTCCTGAATGAAGAGTCACATCCCTGGTATGCAACAGATATTTTTTCTTTAGGGGTAAAATAATATTTTACAATATCTTTTGCAGTGAACTTACTTACAGCAACAATCCTGTCAGCTACACGGCATGCATGACGAAACTTTACATTATACAAATGTCTGTTAATCCAGCTGTAAGTATGCGGGAATGAGACAAAAATAAGGTCATGTATAGTTACAACAGATTTTACGCCCTTGACTTTCTCTATTTTGCGCGGCAGTTCATTCCCCAGTCCGTGATAAATGTCTGCACCGCGTTTTCGGAGTTCTGCAGGCACTCCGAAAACAGACCAAAGTTTCGGGAAGTATTTCAATAAAGAATATTTCGGATAACATATATTTACATTTGGCAATACCCTCAGGGAATCCAGCAATGCAGGATCTTTTTCCTGCGCCACATATACATCGAACTGGCAATCAGGATACCTCTGTGCCATGCAACGAATCACAAATCTGCTATAATTGCCCAAGCCGGCCCTGTTTGCAGCCGCCTTTTTCCCGTCAAATGCTATTCTCATTGATAAATTCTTTTACTTTGCGAAGTTACATTCTTTTATCGGTTAGAGAAAATTACATTGAGGTTTTTTTATATAACAGGCACATAACATTGTATTTAAACCTCTTTTCCGTATCTTTGCGGGCTTACAATTGATTTCAAAATGTATTTTCCTAAAACAATCATTCTTGTCATAGCGCTTGTTCTGTCAGGCTTCATATACTGCCAGGCTCAAGTCTCATCTTATTCTTCACAGACTGGAATATACTCTTTTGATGGAGGCATCCGACAAATACGTGAGAATGCAATGTCCGGATTCTCAGTAAAGTACGATGACTATCTGCAATACTCTCCCGGTATCGTCATGCTCGGGATGAAGGCTTTCGGCTACGAAAGCCGCACATGCTGGGGCAGGATGCTGGTATCTGATGCCTTTTCTGCCGCAGTAATGACAGGTCTGGTAAACGGACTCAAATATACAGTGAAGCGGATGCGTCCAGACGGCTCTTCCGCCAATTCGTTCCCTTCAGGTCATACAGCCACTGCTTTTATGCTGGCCACAATGATGCATAAAGAATATGGATGGAAGAGCCCATGGTTCAGTTTCGGAGCATACACTGCGGCATCTGCCACGGCAATCGGACGAATAATGAATGACAGACACTGGGCCGGTGACATAATCGGAGGGGCGATCATAGGCATCGCTGCCACACATTTGGGTTACTTCATAACCGACAAGATATTCAGGGACAAGCACTTGTCCAAAGGATACACAAAGCCGGAATTTTCCTATGACCCGGCTCTTGAATATTTTGACTTAGACCTGTATTTCGGCTACAGATTTTTTCCAGGATACAGAAAAAAGACAGGACTGATTCCCAGGGCAGGAGGCTCCATAGGACTTCACGCTGAAATACCTGTCAACGCAGGAGACGGTGTTTGTTTGAGGACAAGTGCAAACTCCATGACATTTACATCAGGAAAATCTTTGAATATGTACAATTTTGCAGCAGGGGGATTCTGGCATTGGAGCTTCGCCAGAATAATGGCATTTGAGACCAGGCTCATGATCGGATACGCCTGGCATAAAGAAGGAAACGGAATCAATCTTATAGCAGGACCTGCGCTTTCAGTTGTTACCGGAAATAACTTCAAGCTGAAACTCTTTGCTGAATACGAAACTTTCAGTTTCAATGACGAAAAATCCATGCTGCACACAATTCAGACTGGTCTGGGAGCATCTTTTTTCTGGTAATATCGTATTTTTACAATTGTTTTTACTACCTTTGCCATCCGGATTGCTCTGGTGTTGGAATTGGTAGACAAGAGGGACTTAAAATCCCTTGGGCAGAAATGCCCGTACGGGTTCGATCCCCGTCCGGAGCACCGAAAATAATTATTCCGTCAGCTCAAAGGCTGGCGGAATTCTATTTTCTGGAACTTATAGCCAAGTTTTTTCAGCCTGACAGAGACTCCGATACGGAATATCGCCCTCATACTGCGGGCAAGAATCTGGTATGACCTGTTGGTCTGAGCCTCGATATTCTCACGACGTATCTTATCCATCGCCATCTGCGCACAAGACAGCATGATTTTGGATATTGTTCCAGCTTCAGCCGAGCCCAAAGAGTATCCTAAAATATCCGCTACTATATGGTCATCCATATCATCAAACCCTCTTGGTCCGTACAGATCTTTGTATTTAACACTGTGGTGCCGGCCCCAGTCCTCGTCCCACCATTGCGCAATGGCCATTCCTATAAATCCGGCCCACCCGAGGGCTGCTTCTGGAAACTGTCCTATCTGAGGTACGGCATCTGCCATATACTCAGGCGCAAACTCTTTCCATTTCCCGTCAAGGTCATCACTGGAAAGAAGGGTACCGTCCTGCATACCTAAAGACGTACAGAATTTCAACATATCATTAAGCAAGTCAGCCTCGAACTTGTCGTAGTATTCCTTTTCTTCCATAATATTGTAAAATTAATGTGGCAAAGATACGAAACTGTTTTACTATATCGTCTATCCTCCACTGTTTCTGCCACGCACATCGCTGTTACTATAGGTCTCCTGATTTGCTTTTAAGAAGCTGTTTAAATTTTTGTCATTATAAATTTTATGAGATATTTTTGAGGATGTTTTCTGTGACTTTTTGAAAAAGATAACAGTTAATATTTCACGTCAAAATAAATTTGTCTCCTGACAGGCAAGATTCATTGCGGTTCAAAAAAACGGACCGACCCTATAACAGGATTGGTCCGTTAATCCATTACGGAATTGCCGCTTCAGTGTGATGCCATACGTAACAGCATCTGACATCCAAGTGACTGATTACTCTCTGATAGCAGCGATACCCGGAAGAACTTTGCCCTCAAGATACTCGAGCATAGCTCCACCGCCGGTAGAAACATAGCTTACTTTCTTTGCATAGCCCATCTGTGTAACGGCTGCAACCGAGTCTCCACCACCTAC
>URDD01000093.1 GCA_900546395.1 uncultured Bacteroidales bacterium
TTTTCAAAAAGTCACAGAAAACATCCTCAAAAATACCTCATAAAATTTATAATGACAAAAATTTAAACAGCTTCTTAGAATCTGTCTGAAAATTAGCTCGGGGTCACCTTCAATTGCGGAAGTTTTTTTACCTTTGTGTCCGGTCTCCGGTGTGAGTTCCGGAGAATGATGTCTAACTTTCGTAACTTATTGATAATGGCGCAGAAACCTTCTATACCAAAGGGAACAAGAGATTTCGGTCCAGCAGAAATGGCTGGACGCAATTATATATTCGATACCATAAGATCAGTGTTCAGGACTTATGGATATGCTCCTATAGAGACTCCTTCTATGGAGAATCTCAGTACTTTGCTGGGAAAATACGGGGACGAAGGCGATAAGCTTTTGTTCAGGATACTTAATTCAGGAGATGCTTTTAAAGGAGTAGATTTCAGTCAGTATTGTGCTGAAGGCGAAGACAATGCTTCCAGCAGCAAGTCTCTGTCGCTTAAGGTCTGCGAGAAAGGTCTCAGATACGATCTTACCGTTCCTTTTGCACGTTTCGTAGTCCAGCATCAGAATGAAATATCTTTTCCGTTCAAGCGCTTCCAGATTCAGCCTGTCTGGAGGGCAGACCGTCCTCAGAAAGGACGTTACAGAGAGTTTTATCAGTGTGACGTGGATGTAATCGGCTCTAAATCATTGTTGAACGAACTTGAGCTGGTACAGATTGTCGACAGGGTGTTTGCCTTGTTCGATATCAATGTCTGCATCAAGATAAACAACAGGAAAGTACTAACAGGTCTTGCGGAGATATGCGGTTTTCCTGAAAAGGTAGTTGATATTACCGTAGCTATCGACAAGATAGATAAAATAGGATTGGATGCGGTAAAGGGAGAGATGATTGAAAGAGGTCTGACTCAGAAGGCTGTATCTGTGATTGAGCCTGTTTTGCTGCTTCAGGGTACATATAAAGAGAAGATTGCAGTCATGAGGGAGCTTATGTCCGGAACATCAGTTTCAGGTATCAGGTCAGAAGCCGGTCTTGCAGGTCTGGATGAACTTGAGGAGCTTTTCACCCTTATAGAGGCTGGAGGAATATCTCAGGAAGTGGAAATTGACCTTTCTTTGGCACGCGGACTGAATTATTATACAGGTGCTATTTTTGAGGTCAAGGCAAAGGATTTTCCAATGGGAAGTATTTGCGGTGGGGGCCGTTATGATAATCTTACAGGCATTTTCGGACTCCCTGACATGTCCGGAGTAGGAATTTCTTTCGGTGCTGACAGGATTTATGATGTATTGAAAGGTCTTGACAAATTCCCGTCCGAGGTTAAGTCTTCAACGAAGGTCCTGTTTGCCAATATGGGTGCGGATGAGTTGAAGTACATTATTCCTGTAGTGAAATCTTTGCGTGAAGCAGGTGTTCCATGTGAGATTTATCCGGATGCTGCAAAGCTTAAGAAACAGTTTGACTATGCTGACAAGAAGTCCATTCCGTTTATTTCCATTAACGGAGAAAGCGAGTCTGCTTCAGGTAAAATCAATATCAAGAATCTTGCTACAGGAGAGCAGAAGGAGTTTGGAAAGGACAGACTGAAGGATATGGAGGAGTTCTTGGGATATGGGTTCTAAAGTCTTGCAGACTTCCGGAACCGGAACATTTTGGGGTTATGTCGCAGGTATTGTCACTGGCGTGACGTATGGACTTAACCCTCTTTTTGCGGTTCCCCTTATGAGACAAGGAGTGCCGGTTGATACAATTCTGTTTTTCCGGTATTTTCTGGCTGTCCTCATTCTTGGTGGATGGCTTTTGCTTAGAAAAGAGAGCTTCAGGATAGATATGCATCAGGCTCGCAGACTACTTGTGCTGGGCCTTCTTTTTACTATGAGCAGTCTGACTTTGTTTGAGGCCTATCATTACATTCCGTCTGGTGTAGCTACTACTATAGTGTTCCTGTATCCGGTTCTGGTAGCGGTGATAATGATTTTTTTGAAAGTTTATCCTACGTGGCAGGTGTGGATATCCATTATCGCTACATTCATCGGAGTGCTCTTCCTGTGCAAGTATGATTCATCGCAGGTTCTTCAGTGGAAGGGACTGGCTCTCTCGTTCGCTTCGGCACTGTCATATGCTATGTTTATAGTAGTGATAAACAGAAGCCGTTCAGTACACAGGATTTCTAATACACTACTGACGTTTTATGCCTTGCTGACCGGTACTGTAGTCTTTGCCGTGCATTCGCTTATGGTGCAGCCTTCTTTGATGACAGGAATACATGGAGTGTCTCCGTGGTTCAATCTTATAGGGCTTGCCGTGCTTCCTACTATCGTTTCCACAGCTACACTTGCGATGTCCACAAGGATTATCGGAGCTACCAAGGCATCTGTCCTTGGAGTTTTTGAACCAGTGACTGCAATAATGGTGGGAGCATTGGCTTTTGGGGAGAAAATCACGGTTAATGTTATAATAGGTATAATGCTTTCAGTGGCAGCCATAGTTTTTATGATTCTTTCCTCAGGAAAGAAGAAAAATGTATAGTGTTGATTGTCAGGGTTTAATGATATTTAAAGAAAAATATACAGCAAAAAAGTGCGGAAAATCTCAAAAAAAATCAAAATAAATTTGGTATTTGAAAAAATGTCCGTATATTTGCAGTCCAATATCGCGGGATAGAGCAGTTGGTAGCTCGTCGGGCTCATAACCCGGAGGCCGGAGGTTCGAGTCCTCCTCCCGCTACCAAGCAGGACAGTTCAAATGAACTGTCCTTTTTTCTTTTTTGTCGATGGTGAAAATTTACTAAGAAGCTGTTTGAATTTTTGTCATTATTAAATTTTTAAGCAGCTTCTGATATGGAAGGTTGTTAATGTCTGAATCTGTCTATATTTTCAATCCTGAGCATGATTTATGCCTGGCCAATGGAGACCCTAATTATGTGCCTCCGGTTTCGGCCGTGAAGTTCGGTATTGATTGTCAGGAAGTCGTGCGGATAATAGGTGGGAATGATCCTGTAGTTGCCTGGGGATGGGACAGTGTTTTGAAACGTCGTCTTGTCAAGTCGGGCTGCAGCGAGGAAAGTCTGCCGTCGGATGCTTATATTGATGTAGTAAAGGAATTGTCTCACAGGAAATACGCACTTGAAGCTTCCGTGTTTGTCAGAGAAAACTTTTCTTCCGTAGGGTATCTTGCAGAGAGTAGTGCAGAAGAGCTTTTCTCTATTGAGGATGTTTATTCGTTTCTTGACAGAAATGAGTCTGCAGTATTGAAAGCACCGTGGTCCGGAAGCGGGAAGGGACTTCGTTGGATAAGAAGGTCGGATATCACTGATTCTGATATAGGATGGTGCAGAAGGGTGATTTCTATCCAGGGATCAGTCATGGCCGAGCGCAGGGAGAATGTAGTCAGGGATTTTGCCGCACTTTTCAATATTACTGATACCGGAGTCTTTTTTGAAGGTTTTTCGCTATTCTATACAGGCAACGGGGCTTACCGGGGCAATGTACTGGCTTCTGACGATTATATCCTTGAGGTACTGTCCGGTTTTGTGCCTTCAGCGGTGATTTTAGAATGTGTCGAATCTTTGAGGTTTTTTCTTGAACAGCGGTTTTTTGGGAGGTATAGAGGCTTTGCCGGGGTTGATATGTTTATATGTGAGGCCGGGGGCCAATATTTTCTTGCCCCATGTGTTGAGATTAATGTTCGGATGACAATGGGTTTGCTTGCCAGACGATATTATGACAATTCCTTTAAATACAGGCATCCTGATGATGATGGCAGGTTCGTGCTTGAGGTCGTCAGTGCCCAGGACTCTGTTTCGCTCTCATCCAGATTGTCATCGGCGGAGGCGGTTCTGACTGCACCCGGCCAGGATAGTCTCTATGCAGTTGCAGTTTTCAATTTGCCTTTTTCTATTTTCGGAAGACTTTGATTGATAGAAGTTTTTCATAAACCAAAGAAGCAGCTAAAAAATTTTCAAAAAGTGTCTTGTCCTGATTTTGGTTGACTCTAATTTGGTACGGGAAAAGGGGGTCTGCGGTACCGACTGGATTTCAAGGGGCATTTTGTACGGGAAAGCCCCTTCTATGGTACGAAACGACCGGCGACGACATTCGGAGAGCATCTGAATCTGGAATTGACACATTCCGTACAATAGAGGAAACAATATACAATCACTACGAAAATATCCTGAACTTCTTTGACAACCGCTCCACTAATGCTTCCGCAGAATCTTTTAACGCAAAGATCCGGGTTTTCCCGGTGATCCGTGATCCGGTTTTCCCGGTGATCCCTGAAAATGGTATCGGACAGCTTGAAGACGGAAACTGTTTAATGATAAATAGAGACGCTCAATCATTGAGCGTCTCTATTGGTACTCGGTAGGAGAATCGAACTCCTATTGCAAGATTGAGAATCTTGAGTACTAACCGTTATACGAACCGAGCGTTTCTTTATTTTTGGGACTGCAAAGATATGGCGAATTTTCTTTACTTCCAAATTTTATTTCAAAAAAATGAAAAAAACTGCAAGTATCAGGCAGAGGAATGCTGCCAGATGGTTCCACTGCAGTCCTTCTCCTTTGAACATAAGTGTCACTATTACAGTGAATACCGTAAGTGAAATCACCTCCTGGATGACTTTCAGCTGCATAAGTGTAAAAGGTCCTCCATTCCCTGTAAAACCTATCCTGTTGGCAGGAACCTGTGCACAGTATTCGAAAAAAGCCAGTCCCCAGGAGAATAGAATTACCATTATAAGAGGCCATCCTGATGAAATTTTCATTTCCTGGAGTTTAAGATGACCGTACCATGCGAAGGTCATGAACACATTTGATGCTACGAGAAGGAGTATTGTCAGAATTGTCTTCATTTATTGTTTTTATTTTGCCGGTGTTGCCGGACTTTATTATCAGAGCGTCATTTTGCGGCGGCAAAAATAAGATTAAATTTGTAAAAACAACACTATTATTTTAATTTTGCTTGATTGTGTAGTTTTCTTTTGCAAAGAAAAGCATTTATCCCTCCGGACCGGGGGAATCGATTGTAACAGTATAATTTTAATTGATATGACACTTATTAAATCAATTTCAGGAATCCGTGGTACTATCGGTGGTGCGCCAGGGGATTCGCTTACTCCTGTTGATATTGTTAAATTCACTTATGCGTATTGCGAGAAATTGCGTGAGCGCAGACCTAAAGCAGAAGGTGAGAGATATAAGGTAGTGGTAGGAAAGGATGCGAGAATTTCCGGCGAAATGGTCGAAAATATCGTGTGCGGAACCCTCGTGGCTTGCGGTATAGATGTAGTAAGGGCCGGGTTTGCTTCGACGCCTACTACTGAAATGGCAGTGATTTTCGAGCAGGCTGACGGAGGAATTATCCTCACGGCATCGCATAATCCCAAGCAGTGGAATGCACTTAAGCTTCTGAATGAAAAAGGTGAGTTCCTTAATGCTGAAGAAGGTGCTGCAATCCTTGAGTGTGCGGAAAAAGAAGAGTTCAACTTTGCTGACGTAGATACATTGGGAAGCATAGTGGAAGAAGATTTTACCGACAGGCACATAGATGCAGTTCTTGCACTTGACGCTGTAGATGCTGAAGCTGTAAGAAAGGCTGGCTTCAAGGTCGTGCTGGATGCAGTCAATTCAGTAGGAGGTATCATTATGCCGAGACTCCTGCAAAGAATGGGTGTAGAGTGTATAGAAGTAAACTGTAACCCTGACGGTCATTTTGCTCATAATCCTGAGCCGCTTCCTGCAAATCTGGTGGAGCTTTCAGAGGCTGTCGTGAAGAATGGTGCCCATCTGGGAATTTCTGTCGATCCTGATGTTGACAGGCTGGCGCTTATCTGCGAAGACGGAAAGCCTTTCGGAGAGGAATACACCCTGGTCAGCGTAGCGGACTACCTCTTCTCAAGAATCTATGCCGAGGCTGAAAATACAGGCAAGTCTCTTGAGGAACTTTCAGCTCCATACACATTTACATCAGTGTCAAATCTCTCATCTTCAAGGGCTTTGCGTGACGTGACAGAAAAATTCGGCGGAGAATACTGTGCAGCCGCCGTAGGAGAAGTGAATGTCACAACCAAAATGAAGGAAATAGGCTCTCTCATAGGCGGAGAAGGTAACGGAGGTGTCATATATCCGGCCCTTCATTACGGCCGTGACGCTATGGTAGGTATAGCATTGTTCCTTACAAACCTCGCTTACAGAAAATGCAAGGTCTCTGAGCTTCAGAAAAGCTATCCTCAGTACTTCATAGCCAAGAATAAAATACAGCTTTCTGACAAGGCTCTGATTGACAAGATTCTGGACAGTATGAAAGAGATTTATGCTTCGGAAAATGTAAATGACATAGATGGAGTCAAGATTTCTTTTGAGGCAGACAGAAAATGGGTTCATCTGAGACGTTCGAATACCGAACCTATAATAAGGATATATGCAGAGGCTCCTACAGAGAAAGCTGCGGAAGAACTGGCCGGAGAAATCATAGGCATTGCCGAGAAAATCATAAACCAGTAGCCGGAGATGTTTTCATTCAGGACAACACCTATAGAAGAACAGCTCGACAAGTCCCTTACAGAAGGGAATGTCGGCTGTTTTTGCACACAGAACAGCTGGGATTCGGACAAAGGACTTTACATATACGACATATTCAGGGAACGGGGAAATCTGTCAAAGATTTTCTCGCCTCTGGACACTGAACTTTCTGCCGGAGGTTCATCCATAGAATTTACCAGAGAAGACCTGGAAACTTTGAATGCCGTGGTAGTGGAAATACAGGATGTAGGTTCCAGATATTTCGGATATACAAAGGATTTCTTCCGCCTTATGAGCGAGATGAAAGAAATGGGGGACTCGGCGCCGTCACTGTATGTCATAGACCATATCAATCCTGCCGGAAGAGTAGTGGAGGGGTCGATGCCATCTGGAGATGTGGAAGATTATGTTCCGAAAGTGGCACACAGGCACGGGCTGACATTGGGCGAGCTTGCAAACCTGTATCACAACGAAATAGGGGCGAAATTTCCTCTTCATGTGATTTCCGCTACCGTTTGTGAAACAGGTAAAAAGCTGATGCCGTGGACAATAGCACCTTCTTCAGACATCCCCGGCCTTTTTACCTGCGATATGTACAGCGGAGGAGGGCTTTGGGACTTTACCAATATTTCCTCTGGTACAGGAACAGCCAGACCTTATGAATATATAGGTGCCCCGTTTGTCAAGACGGACAGATATGAACCGTTGCCTCTTCCATCCGGTGTGCTGATGAGACCTGCTTCCTTTACTCCTTATAAAGGGATTTATTCAGGACAGAAATGCTATGGATATCAGATAATCCTCGAGCCTGGAGCTGAGTATCATTCTTTCCTTCATACCTTGCACCTTATGAGATATTTCAAGGAACGTTATGACTGTTTCTGTTTTTCAGACGGATTTGCCCGAAGACTTGCAGACCCTGTCATCATGGATTATCTGGAAGGCAAGGTGGAAAGCGGTGTCCTGCGTGACCATGTGAAGGTAGAAGAGCAGAAATGGATAAGGAAGGCCAAAAAGTACCTTCTTTATGAAGATCAGGTATATAGGGTAAAGTAGGTATCTGTAGATACTGGGCAAATCTTCGGATATCAATAATTTAAATTACTTGCTGAACTTGGGTCGGTAATTAAACTTGATGAAATGGAAAGGTGTGGATATGCAAGGGCTGTTTCAGCCATTTTGATGGGATTATGTATGTCGTCTCAGTTGTTATGCGCTGCGGATGAAGAACTGTCAATGTGTCGCATTGCCATGGAAAGGGCGGAAGCTCTCGGGAACAGGGACAGTCTTGCGGCTGCTTGCTGCAAGTTTTCCGAGTACTATACATACAGGGATGATGATTCTACCCGTTATTTCTGTCTGCGCGGACTGGAATATGCGGACAGAAACAAGCCTGAACCATATCTTATGCTTAAGAATAATCTGGCCTATACTTACACAGCCGAGGGGGATATGCAGGCTGCATTGCAAATGTACAGGGAAGTCCTTGGAGAATGCAGCCGCCTGGATTATAGTGACAGGGGGTTCAAAGTATCTGTCATATCTTCTCAAGGTGTCGCTTTCCGCCGTATGGAAATGCCGGATTCTGCATTGGTATGTTACGGAAAAGCTCTTGATTTGCTTGGAGAAGACGGACCTGCAGACGAGAAAACATATCTTCTGACCAATATTGCCGTACTTTACGCCAATACCTCAAGACTGGAAGAGGCTGAAAAGTACTCCCGTCTTGCCGTCTCTGCTGCAGGAGACTGTGATGATATGGATATGGTCATCTATGCTTCCACTACAGCAGGTGCCATTTTCGGGCTTTCCGGCAAGACGGATGAGGCTTCCGGAGCGATTCATTCCATATTGTCAAAAGCCCGCATCCGCAAGCAGCCGGTATTTGAACTGAAAGGAATTACCTACCTGCTTTCTG
>URDD01000094.1 GCA_900546395.1 uncultured Bacteroidales bacterium
TTTAAGTTTTGTCCTTTCTTTCATGTGACACTTTTCTATTGTGCTCCTAAAGTGTCAAGTTTTTAACGTTCAAGTCACTCAAGTATCCTAATCATTTCTAATTTACGTTTATAGTCATTACAGCTTTTTTAATGCCTTTTGATTTAACTTCCAAAACAGCACTTCCTTCTTTTTCCCCTGCCTGTATAATAACTGTAAGTTTTCCGTTGAATACATGCATTCTCGGCTCATGAAATATATCAAGACATGTAGGATCACCATTTGCGGAAGCCTTGTACTTTGCCGCACCTGATACACTAAAAGTCATAAGAGATGAATCATTGGGACACAGATTACCATCCTTATCAACGACACTTGCCGTAATATAGAGCAGTGATTTTCCGTCTGCTTTGAGTGTTGTAGCAGAAACCTCATTCTCCGGATAGCTTACTTCCAACTCTATATGATGAGGTTTATCCGCCGTATGTATGACGCGTTCCTCAGCCGGAAAACCGTTGTTGTCATACCCAACAACCTTCAGTTCTCCTGGCTCATAAACAGCATTATTCCATATAAGACGATACCTGCTTTCTACATTTCCCGAGACATCACCATCAGAAGGATAACCACAAGAAACATCCTTCTTAAGGCGTCCGCAACTCTTCCCATTAATGAAAATTTCAGCTTCCGGATAACTTGTATATACGAATACCGGTATATTTTTACCTTCATATCCCGGCCAAGTCCAATGTGGAAGGATATGAAGAGTTTGCTCATTTTTGTTCCACTGGCTTCTATATAGCCAAAAACGATCTTTCGGAATAGAAGCCAGATCTATAATACCGAACATTGAACTGTGATTCGGCCAGGAATCCTTGTCGTATGGAGACGGTTCCCCCAAATAATCAAAGCCGGTCCACACAAACTGACCTAATGTCCATTCATAGTCATCAACCAACGCAAAATCAACATCCGGAATATTTGACCACGAACATGCATCCAGATCATACGAAGAACAATGGTGATCAGAATCTACCGCTCCGAAACGCTTCTCTGCAGGTATTTTGTAAACACCTCTTGAACTTACAGTAGAAGCTGTTTCTGATCCAAGTACGAATCCTTGAGGCAATTCTTTATATGCCTGAAGATATCTGAATGTCCTGTAATTAATACCAGGAATATCAATCAGCGATGCAAATCCGTTTTCAAGCACACAGTCAACGCGGTCCATACCGCAAGTCACAGGTCTCGTAGGATCTTCCCTGTGACATATATTCTGGAGGAATACCGCCACCTTATATCCCTCTGGATTGCACTGAGTAGGTACTTCATTCCCTATACTCCACATCACAACAGATGGGTTGTTTCTATAGTGCCTCAGCATATTGACCATATCCTTTTCTGCCCACTGCCCGAAGTGCCTGTGATACCCATTCTCACATTTTGCGATATCCCACTCATCAAACGGCTCAATCATCATCATAAATCCCATTTCATCACATAGACGCACAAGCTCCGGAGCAGGAAGATTATGTGAAGTACGAATAGCGTCACAACCCATATCCTTAAGAAGCAAAAGCTGATGACGCAATGCGGAAACATTTACTGCAGCCCCAATCGGACCGAGATCCTGGTGATTACAAACACCTTGAAACTTACGCCTTTCCCCATTCAGGTAAAAGCCCTTTTCTGGAATGAACGCCAAAGTCCTGATTCCGAAAACTGTTTCATAATTATCCAAAACACTTCCGTCCTCAGATAAAATTCTGGACACCGCCTTATATAATACAGGATTTTCAGGATACCACAGCTCCGGTGATTCTACAATAAAATTCTGCACAAAAGGCTTTCCATCAATAATACGCCCGGAATCTTTTCTGGAAGTTACAGTACGTCCCTTTCCATCGACAATATCAGTCTCTACAACAATTGTCATTCCGCTGCTTCCCTCTATCTCAGTCTCAAGTTTCACTGAAGCGAAATCATCCTTTACATGCGGCACTGTTATCCTTGTTCCCCATACAGGGACATGCACATTATCAGTCAGTATAAGATGCACATTTCTATAAAGTCCGGCACCAGGATACCAACGTGAGGAATTAGGTAAATTCTCAAGTCTTACAGCAAGGGTATTTTTCCCGGGAACACGATTATCTGTCACATCACACCAAAACGTACTGTAACCATACGGCCAGTAACACACTTGCTCGCCATTTATGAAAACGCGAGCCTCGCTCATAGCCCCATCAAAAACAAGCACAGCCTTCTTGCCTACAGGAGCATCAAAAGTTCTCCGATACCAGCCTACCCCAATATAAGGAAGACCGCCAGTCCGTCCCGTTTTAAGTGAAGCTTTTGTTTCTCCGTTCTGTTCAACAGCCACATTCTGCAAATCATTATTTCTGTCAAATGGGCCATATATTGCCCAATCGTGAGGTACAGAGACATCTGACCAGGCTGAATCATCAAAGCCAATAGTCGAGGCTTCTGGAGCTCCCCCTTTCTCTACTATAGACTTTTCCAGTCCTGGCATAACTTCTCCTTTATGGAATTTCCACCCTTCTTCCATAAGAATGACAGTACGCTGTGCAAAAACTACATTAGCTGAAAAAAGCAAGACAGCAACTAATATTGCAGTTGGAATAATTGATTTCCACATAAACACTATTATCTTAGCTCTATTGATACTTTTTCGCCGCCGACCATAATGTCGAATCTTCCTTTCTCTACAAATCTATGCCCGTTCTCATCTACAAATCCCAAATCTCTTAAAGGATTTATATTAAATTTAAATATGCGGCTCTCACCAGGAAGAAGCAACTGCTTCTCAAAATATTTGAGTTCCTTCACTGGTCTTGTTATGGTACTGTATGGATCGCAGACATACCATTGTACAGTTTCCTTACCAGAGACCTTTCCAGTATTAGTCACTGTAACTGTTGCCACAAGATCCTCATCTGCTGAAAAAATTGAAGCATCATTACCGGAGGCTGTTCTGATACTCAAATCGGAGTATTCAAAAGCAGTATAGCTCAAGCCGTATCCGAATTCATACATAGGAGTACTCGGTATATCCTGATACATTCCCTGCGTTCTTCCGCTATTGCGGTGATTATAGTAAATAGGTATCTGACCTGTAGTGTACGGGAAAGTTACGGGAAGCCTCCCCGACGGATTATATTTTCCGCTCAATATACCAGCAACAGCAGAGCCTGCCATCACACCGGGTTGCCAGATTTCCAGAACGGCATCCGAAAGTGGTGAAATACGGGTAAGATCCAAAGGTCTTCCATTTGAAAGCAATACGACGACCGGCTTCCCGGCTCTTTTAACTTCCTTCAGGAGGTCTTCCTGAATTGACGGAAGTGAGATAGTAGAACGAGAGGCATTCTCCCCGCTCCATGAACGCTTTTCGCCAAGACAAAGAATAACGGCATCTGCTTTTGATGCGATTGACACCGCCTCTGCAAAACCAGAAGTATCACGGCCGTCAAAATCACATCCGCGAGCATAAAGCACATCAGAAGAACTCATCTCTGAAATCCCGTCATAAATACTTACAACATCTTCTCCGCGTCCTCTGGCGGACCATGAACCAAGAAGATTTTCACAATCTTTAGCCATAGGTCCTATAAGAGCTATCTTTACATTATCAGACAATGGTAGTACGTTTCCCTTGTTTTCAAGAAGCACCATTGTTTCCTGAGCAAGATTTTCTGCTACCGAAAGGCTTTCCGGAAGTAGGAAACGTTCCGATTCAGGTCTTACCTCCGTGTATGGTTTCTCAAAAAGACCTAACTTGAATTTTAGTCTGAGTACTCGTCTTACAGCATCATCCAGTCTTTCCTTTGAAACCTCTCCTGCCTTAACAAGAGTTGCAAGATGCCGTCTGTAAATATCATCAACCATATCCATATCAAGTCCTGCATTGAAAGCCAGTTTTGCGGCAGCCTTCTTATCAGCAGCCATTCCCTGAGGAATCAGCTGAAGGATTGCATTCCAGTCTGCTATTACGAAACCATCGTGCTTCCATTTGTTCTTGAGAATTTCAGTCATAGTATAATGGTTTGCAGATCCGGGAGTTCCGCTTATATTGTTGAATGAACTCATTAAAGTCACGGCTCCTGCATCAACACCTGCCTTGAATGATGGAAGATAGGTATCCCAAAGTGTCTGCCTTGATATTTCAGTAGGCACATAGTCGCGTCCTGCCTCCGATGCTCCATAGCCTACAAAATGCTTTAGACAAGCTGCTATATTGTTTTCCATGGACAGCTCTGTTCCTTGGTAGGCTCTTACAGTGGCGGCGGCAAAGGCTGAACATAAATACGGATCTTCTCCATATCCTTCTGCTATACGTCCCCAACGCCCGTCTCTTGCAATATCCACCATAGGAGAAAAAGTCCAGTTTATTCCTGTAGAATATGCTTCTGCCGCAGCCACACGACAAGCATCACCTGAAAGTTCAGTATTCCAGGAAGCCGCTTGAGCAAGAGGAATCGGATATATTGTACGGAAACCATGGATTACATCAAAACCGAAAAGAATAGGAATCCCAAGACGTGTATTTTCCAAAGCTCTCTTCTGCATTGCATTACGCATTACTGCATCATCCCCGAAATATATTAGAGAACCGCAATCTGCCGGAACCTTTCTGAGCACTTCGCCTAAATTATTGATATTGTCATTACGCCCTATCACATACTGGTTGAGCTGCAGGACTTTTTCTGAAAGCGACATTCTTGAAAGAAGATCCTCCACCCTGTCATCAATTGAGGCAGATGCATCCTTGTAAATGACAGGGAGTTCCTTGACATCCACATTTGTAACCTTATCAGGGTTGCGTACAGCATAATGAGCAGCTAACTGTGCCGCCTTCTTGTAATCAGCAGTCAGTCCGTCGGGAGCGTAGGAATTACCAATCACATTGCCGAAAAGTTTCTCAAACCATGTACATGCTGCAGTATAGCGTCCCCAAAGCAAGTCGAGATGATATCCATCCCTGCAAAGGTTGTCTCCGACAAAAGATGTTCTGATATTCTGGATAGCTGTTCCAGATGGAACAATTATCTTTATGCCTACCAATTTAGCTGCCCTTGACGTCGCACTGACTATGGCATTGAACATTTTCATCTGATCCCGGTCATAATTTTTGAAGCCTGAATGACCGGAATCTCCTGCGTAAGCCCAAGTTCTGTGAATAATGAACTTCGTATCCTTGCCAACCCTCTTCCTGACATACGAATACAGTTCAGGAAGTGATTTTTCATATGTATCATAAATACCAGACAACGAACTCTCCTGCTGGAAACTGATATAATCCCAGCATTCGTCTGACAGAACTTTTGAAATACTCATGTTTGCAGTTTCTTTCCTGATTCCATCAGACATTATTTTGCGATAAGCATAAACGCCTTTGTCCTCCCTGATATTATTCACATGTCTTTCTAAAGAACACCCTCCAATATACATATTGCCTATTATCACCGGAATGTCCCCAGCTTCTGCAAGTTCAAACAGATACTGCTCTACAGCATCCTGAGAAAAGCTGTTTCCTATGGCAAGAATCCTCACTGTATCTCTCTGCGCAGCCTGCAAGCAAATATTGGAGAATACCAGGACAACTGATACCAATGCTATTTTCAATAACTTCATTATATTGATACGTTTTATTTGTTAATACTGCTATATTTTTCCTTTATTTTCCTGTAATAGTCCCGCATAATATACCATGCCTTCTTTCTATATCCCTGATCTGATACAAGACCTTTTCTGTTCCAGTCCTCCTGATTCAATGGATGGAAGCGGTAAGGCGAACGGAAATCGAAAAGGACCCAAGGAGATACTCCCGCAAGGTTTGGAATATGATTAAACATCTCTATATTATCCATGTAAAGCCTTGCCTGATAATCCTCACTCCAGGAGCTTGTTTGCGAATCCGGACCAGACTGCCCGAAAAGAGCCTCGCCTCCGAATTCCGAAACTATCAGTGGCTTGTCTGCCACCACATCCCACACTGCCTCCTCTGGAGGGACTGGCCATGGATGATACCATCCCATATATTTGTTCACTGCTACCACGTCAAGGTTGGAAGTAAAAGGATCATCCATCTCGAAATGCCTGGTTTCAGGATTGAAATATACGAGGTCAAATGCCGCCGTAAATAATCTGGAGCGATCCATCTCTCTTCCTATATTCAGAAGAGATATCAGAAAATCGTTTCTCGATTCAGAAGGCTTTGTCTCGTTCGCCACACCCCAGAAACATACAGAACAACGGTTACGGTCCCTTAATATCATTTCCCTCAACATCGTCTGCGCTTTTACTCTTGTATCAGAATCAGCAAAATCTATCCCCTGCCATATCGGAATCTCCTGCCAAAGAATAATTCCCATCTCTTCTGCAAGCCTGACAATATATTCATTTTGAGGATAGTGTGCGAGCCTTACCATATTTACACCTAATGCCTTTGCCTCTGACAAGAGCATGACAGCATCAGCATGAGAAAACGCACGTCCTTTTCTCTGAGGAATTTCCTCATGAAAGGAAACACTGCGCATAAACTCCGGCTTGCCGTTGAGAAGAATGCTGGTCCCGACGACTGAAAGGAAACGGAATCCAATCCTGTCGCTGATACTGTCTTTCCCTGAAGACAACTTCACATCGTAAAGTCTTGGAGAATCAGGAGACCATAGCTCCATACCTTTAGTCTTGAGAGTTGCAGAAACCCGGCCTTCTGCAGAAGTCGTAAGCCTTGCAGAAATCTTCAATTCCGGAATCTCTACGGAAACCTCCTGTGATACAGCATCTGAAAGTTCTATATCTATGTCAACTGATTCGTTGTCTTCTGACGATAGTCTTACAAAATAATCTTCAATGAAGACATCCGGAACTTTTACCAGCATGACATCCCTTGTTATGCCACCATAATTCCACCAGTCAAATGAAAGAGCCGGAATCGCATCCTTGGTTCTGCGGTTGTTGACCCTTACAGCAATAAAATTGTCTTTTTCCTTTAGCTTTCCAGTGACCTCAACACTGAAGGGAGTAAATCCTCCTTCATGACTTGTCAGAAATTTGCCGTTGAGATAGACCTCACTGCGATAACTGACAGCGCCGAAATAAAGGAAATATCTTTCATCCTTGATTTCCGGAACACTAAAACGTCTGGCATACCAGACTGTACCCTCATAATATTTAAGTTCAGGATTCTGTGAATTCCAGTCACTTGGAACATTCAGACGAAGGCCTCCCTCAAAAGAATACTCAAAAAACTCATCGTCACGGGAAGGCTTGAGGTTTTTGTAAACTTCCATTCTGTCCCCCTGGTCATAAAGATCAATGATCGCATTCCACTTGCCATTGAGTGAGGTATATTCCCGGCCATATATATTTGCCATAAATAACGGCTCCTCATATGACAATTCTGACTTATCTGCAGGCAATAATGAAGACTCTGTCATTTTCGACTGGAGTTCCGCAGCCACTGCAACCAATAGAGCAACTATGAAAAACGTTTTAACAAAAGCTAATTTTATATTCATAAATCATTGTATTACATATCTGTACATCGCATAGGAATTTATCTTAGGAAGCCTGAATCTTACTTCTCCGTTCCGGTCAACCGTACACGAAAATTTATCCCCGTCACCAAAAACTGGTTCAAAATGCACGTTTGTTCCCTCATCAAACCAGGTCTTTACAAACTCCGACTGTTTTCCATTATTTTCCCTGAAAACAAGGATGTATCCGGAACGGTCATCTTTTACAGACTGGAAACCTGTCCAAGAACGTCCTGACGGCTCCTCTCCTATAGGCAGAATTACTCCTGAATGGAAGTCCGGAGCTATAACCTTGTATTTTCGTATAAGTTTCCCTGTAACAAAAGCCTCTTCAGGGAGATTTGAAGCTTCCATCCATGCAAGAGGCTGCCCTGCCATGGTAATAGCGAAAAGATAATCAAATGAATAATTCGCCGGGGCAAAAGGGTCATTGCCATATTTTTTTTCGTTTCTCCATTTATTAAGGAATTCTACCTGTATCTTTTCAGCAGGGACATATCTGGATAACATCCACAGATTTCTTAAAGTTCTGTATGGATAATAATTACCCCAATCCGTGTATCTGTTCTCAAGAAATATATTGCCGTATTCGTTAAAAAAATGGTAACCGCCCCTACGTCCTGCTGTGGCATCAAGATTAAACAGCACCTCACCGGATGTCTCAGACAAGACTTTATCGAAAAGCTTCCTCAAATTTGTTTCTGCTGATTTTGTAGGAATGCCAAGCCCGTCAATCTTAAAGACTCTTATACCATATTTCCTGTACAAT
>URDD01000095.1 GCA_900546395.1 uncultured Bacteroidales bacterium
AGGTTCAATTACAGAGCATGTCCGGCCGCGGCCTTGTGAGCGGCTCCCTGACGACAAAGTCGGAAGTGTGGATGAAGCGAAGAGGAACCTTACGACTGTGACTTCATAAACTTATAAAATGACAGAACCGACCCTTTTGGGTCGGCTCCTTAATTATAGCGGTTATATGGGCCGCCTTATTATTTTAAATCCTCTATTACAGGAGGAAGATAGGCATAAGAGCTCCGACGAGTGCAAGGATAGCGTAGAACTCAGGAAGGGCGGCGTAAATCATAGTATTGGTCTGAACATCGTGACCCTGTGAAATACCTACGATACCGTTTGCACAGACCTGACCCTGACGGATAGCAGAGAACAGGCAGGCAAGGCCTACGGAAATACCTACACCAAAGCAGATGGCCGCATTGTTTACAATCCACTCCTGACCCTGGAGCAGCCACATGAGGAATGCTACAAATCCGTAAAGACCCTGAGTTGCAGGAAGGGCTGAAAGAATCATGTAGTTTGAAGACTTTTCAGGATTTGTCTTCAATCCTCCTTCAGCAGCATTTGCAGCAATAGTAGTTCCGTAGCAGGAGCCGATACCGGCAAGGCCAAGCATAAGGCCCCATCCGAGATAACCGAGAATTTCGTTCATAATATTAAATCGTTTGTTTGTTAAAATTTTTCAATAAATACATTTTTTTCTTTGTTGCCGGATGCTTTATCCTTCCGGCAGGATTTTATTTTTCAGCTGACTTGAGCGGTCTGTAGAACAGTCCCTTTCCTTCGTAGCCTGAATTTTTGAAATACTCCACGAAAGTAAGACGCAGAGGATGCACGAATGCACCGAGGCAGCTCATCAGTATGTTAAGCGTATGACCAAGCAATATGATGATAAGGAAAGGAAGCCACTGCCATGTAGCATCTGCAGGAGTTCCCAGTACCATAGACCCCAAGATGTTGAATGCGTTGCCCAACATCCCTCCGGCAAGTCCGAGTGCATACAGACGGATGTAACTGAGTACATCGCCGAGAAGTCCTGTCACCATATTGTATGTATCCCACAGTCCGGAACCTATATTGACAAGCGGGTTTCTGCCAGGGGTATTGAATATGAATATTCCCAATGCTGAAATTGCACCGACAATGATTATGGCCCATTTTACAGCTTCTGCTGACATAAGACTCGTCATAGCGCCTGCAGCTATTGTAATGCCACCTAAAATCAGAACAAGCCAGCCCCAGATGCTTACAGTAGCCTTGAATCCGAATCTCTTTGTGTAGAGAACAGCCTTGGTGACCATTGCCAGGCAGATGTGGAATACACCTATTCCCAAGGCAAGAATCATCTGAACAGGGAATCCAAGGTCGAAATTATGGTCTGTAATCATAAATTTCTTCAATGCATCAGGATACCATGAAGCGGTATATAGATCCATACCGAAAGCGGTTCCCAAAATCATACCAACAAGGAAAGTGCCGGCTCCCAGGACTGTAATGAGCGGCCCCAGGTTCTTGAACATATCGATATTGATCCATTTTTTAGTCACACCTATTCCAAATAGAATAAGGATGAGACCATAACCTCCGTCTCCCATACAGATTCCGAAGAACAGCAGGAAGAAGACAGCAAGCACCGGTGTCGGGTCGAACTCATTATATACCGGCATTCCATACATACCGGTAAGCACCTCGAACAGTTTGGAGAACCTGTTGTTTTTCAGCTTGATAGGAGGGTTGTCATCTGCCGACGCATCTTCTGCCATATAGTAGATGTCCATCTTGTCGAATGCATCTTTCAGACGTGCATCTTCAGTCGAAGGAGCAAATCCGGTAAGGACACTGATCCTGTCTTCCGCTGCACTTTCAGTCGCTGCGTGTGCGAGATGCAAGTCAAGCGAAGAGGCTGCCTCTGCATATTTTTTCTCAAGGGCAGGTACGGAAGCAGTGGCTTTCATAATCCTTGCCTTGACAGCGATAACTTCCTCATTCAGTTTTTTGAGTCTGGATTCGGACTCGCTTGCAGGGCCTGCCGGTGCAGCAAGCTCCTGAACAGGGAAGTGGTATTCCTCTTCCGGAGCCGAGACAGTTACAAACCATATGTTCCTGTCATCGGAACTGATTTCCTGAAGAGCATACCGTCCTTTCCATTCAGAATCGAATTTCTTTGCGGGAACACAGTAGTAGTGAAGTTTATATCCTAACTTTACCAATCCTTCAAGCCCGCTCTTGTCAAACTCTCCCCAAGGCTTGCGGACTCTTATTTCTGCTCTGGCAGACGCAATCTCTGAAGAAAGGCTTGCAAGGGCTTCTGTCTGTTCCCGGTAAAATGATATAGGATCATCCGGTGCCGGAATTGAGTCGCATACTTTCCGTATAGCCTCGAAGTCGGCATCCTTGCTGTAGTCTGTACTTTTGAGGTTGGAGATGGTCCTGCTGCAGTCTCTCATCCATTCAAGCAGCTGTGCGGAATCTTTGTCCACAGGCTTTTCAGAACGGGTGATGTCCACCACACCAAGCTCCTGCAGGCCGGAAAGAAACTTTTCCGTCCCGGAACTGAGCATGATGAATGAATATTTTGTCATTTTCTCTATCATGCCTGTACCTCCTGTTCTTCTTCCAACTGATGTCTCTGCTTGACGATTTTGGATGCTGCCTTACTAAGGTTTTCTTCATCCTCCATGTAGCGCTTGATCTTTCTTATAGCCTCCTGATATCCTGGAATCTGGACTTTTTCATAAAGATTCACTTTCTGGGTGGTCTTTTTTCTCTGGTAGTCCAGTATCCGGCTTTTTTCCATATAGACTTCAGACTCTATTCCAAGTCTTGAAAGTTCTTTGAGGATGGCTACTCCGTCTGCATACCAGGCCGGTTTGGTAAAGGCATTGAACTCATGGATTTCATAATGTATTTCCTTAAGTTCTGGAGTCTTTACTCCGGCTACTTTAACTGTCGCGAGGTCCACGTCTGTAATGGAAATAAGACTTGGCTGGAATTCGTTCCAAAGTGCAGAAAGGTAGTCGTATTTTTTCAGAGAGGCATCAAGATCTTCAATAAGTTGCTGTGAATGTGCCTTTGCCTTGCGTACTTCAAGACGAAGGGCAGACTCCTTGTTCTTCAAAGTAGGGAGTGCATTCTGCCTCATCTTGAGCTGCTTGCCAAGGTTGTTCAGCGAAGTCTTATTGTATTGGAACTTTATTGCCATTTTAATTCAGTTTTCTATGGAAAGGTCAGTTTCCTTTCCAGTATTTGTCAATCATAGCCTGTTTGATACCTGTTTCAGCCTTTGTGAAGTATTTGCCGAAAAGCTCCCAGGCAGTGTCAAGCATCTCGTCAATCTTGATGTTGACATCGATTGCCAGAAGCCTGGTGGCGTATTCCTTCGCATAGTCAAGGCATCTGAGGTCGTAGTCGCTCAAGTCAAAACCGTTTTCAAGTTTTGTCTTTGCGTTCTGGGCATCAGAATAAAGTCTGACTGCGGCATTCATGACCTGTCCGTGGTCCTCGCGTGTCTGTTTGCCGATAACAAGCTGTTTCAGTCGTGAAAGCGAGCGGAACGGATCGACGATTACCTTTCCTGAATCAGGGTCGGCACGGAGGAACAGCTGTCCTTCTGTGATGTAACCTGTGTTGTCCGGAATGGCGTGTGTGATATCTCCGTCATTCAGGGTAGTCACGGCTATGATGGTGATTGAACCTCCGTCAGGAAGCTGCACGGCCTTTTCGTATATTTTTGCAAGGTCGGAGTACAAGGAGCCTGGCATGGAGTCTTTTGAAGGAATCTGGTCCATACGGTTACTGACAATACTCAAGGCATCCGCATAAAGAGTCATGTCTGTCAGAAGTACAAGTACTTTCTCGTTTTTGTCAACTGCGAAATATTCCGCTGCAGTAAGAGCCATGTCAGGAATAAGAAGACGCTCTACAGGAGGCTGTTCAGTAGTGTTGACAAAACTTATGATTTTGTCAAGTGCTCCGGCAGACTCAAACTCGTGCTTGAAGTAGAGATAGTCATCGTTGGTAAGTCCCATACCTCCAAGGATGATCTTATCTACATCGGCCCTTAGTGCTACCTGGGCCATTACGTTGTTGTAAGGCTGGTCAGGGTCAGCAAAGAAAGGAATCTTCTGGCCTGATACAAGAGTATTGTTAAGGTCAATACCTGCAATACCGGTAGGGATGAGCTGGGAAGGCTGTTTTCTCTTGTAAGGGTTTACTGAAGGACCTCCGATCTGCCTTTCTTCTCCTTCGATTTCAGGACCGCCGTCAATAGGATGTCCGTATGCGTTGAAGAAGCGTCCGGCAAGCTGGTCGCTCACCTTAAGGACAGGAGGTTCTCCGAGGAATGATACTTCTGCATCAGTAGGGATACCTTCTGTTCCGGAGAAAATCTGAAGTGTAACCAGGTCGCCTTTTGTCTTTACTACCTGTGCCAGTCTGCCGTCAACAGTGGCCAGTTCGTCATTTGAAACCCCATTGGCCTTTAGTGAGACAGTGGCTTTGGTGATGGCTTCCAGCTGTGTATATGTCTTTTGAAATGCCTTAGTCGTTGCCATTGTTCAATAGATTATCAAGTTGTTGATGGAATTTTTCGAAGTTTTCGCTCTTGAACTCAGAATAGTTCATCTGTCTAAGCACATTGATGAGTTCCTTGAAATAGTTGCGGCATTTCTCATAGTCTTCAAACGTGAAGTCCCTGTCGCAAATCCCCAATACGAGACGAAGCATATATTCCTGCCTTTCCATGGAAGTTACGCTGTCGATTGCATCGAATGCATCCTGCTGCAGGATTACGAAATCGACAAGTTCCGATTTCCAGAACATTTCGTGATATGTCATAGGAACTCCGTCATCGCCAAGGATGTTTATCTGCTCATTTGCGTCTTTTCCCTTGCGGATGATGTTTTTGGTTTTCTCCACCATTTCCACCCATCCTTCAGTGACTTTCTCTGACAGGTATTCCCTTATTTCAGGGTATTCGAGATATTTTGAGTAGGAGTCAATAGGGTTTACAGCCGGGTATCTCTTCTTATCGGCTCTGTTCTGCTCCAGTGCGTAGAAGCATCTTGCTGCCTTTTTGGTCGATTCCGTAACAGGTTCCTTGAGGTTACCTCCGGCAGGAGAAACCGTTCCGATGAAAGTTACCGAGCCAGTCTGTCCGTTGTTAAGAATGACCATACCTGCTCTTGCGTAGAAGCTTGATATGATGGCTGAAAGGTCAACAGGGAAAGCATCGGCTCCCGGAAGCTCTTCCATACGGTTACTCATCTCGCGGAGTGCCTGTGCCCATCGTGACGTGGAATCGGCAAGAAGGAGGACCTTCAGTCCCATTGCCCTGTAGTACTCACAAATGGTCATTGCCGTATATACGGAAGCCTCGCGTGCTGCCACAGGCATGTTTGAGGTATTACAGATAATTGTGGTCCTTTCCATCAGGTGTCTTCCTGTATGTGGGTCTATCAGTTCAGGGAACTCAGTAAAGATTTCTACAACCTCATTTGCCCTTTCTCCACAGGCTGCCATCACGATAACCTCGGCATCGCCCTGCTTTGCAATAGCATGCTGGAGGACTGTCTTTCCGCATCCGAACGGACCTGGGATAAATCCTGTACCACCTTCTGCTATAGGATTAAGAGTGTCGATTACACGGACGCCTGTCTCCATTATTCTGCTTGGACGTGGTTTCTCCTTATAACCTTTAATAGCTACTTTGACAGGCCACTTCTGGGTCATTGTCACATTGACATCTTCTCCGTCTTCTCCTGTCAGGACTGCAATGGTTTTGTCAATATTGTATTGTCCGGCAGAGACTATGGATTTGACGGTATATTCTCCTTTGAATGAGAACGGAACCATGATTTTATGAGGAAGCCAGCCTTCTTTTACTTCTCCCAGCCAGTCTGCTGCGGATACTCTGTCTCCGGCTTTTGCAAGTGGGGTAAAGTCCCACAGCTTCTCGTGGTTTAGAGGGTCTGTGTATTCTCCTCGTTTGAGGAATACGCCAGTCATAGTAGTAAGGTCGTTCTGCAGACCGTCATAACAGCTTGACAGAAGTCCCGGTCCCAATGTGGCTTCGAGCATCTTGTCCTCGAATTCCACTTCATTTCCGTTCTTTAGACCACGGGTGCTTTCAAAAACCTGAACAGCTGCATTTTTCCCGTTGACTTTGATGACCTCTGCCATTAGTTTGGTATCACCGACCTTTATATAGCAGATTTCATTCTGTGACACAGGACCATTTGTCTCTACTGTCACCAGGTTGGAAACGATGCCCGTAACCTTTCCAGTTGATTTCATATTTATAGTCGTTTAATTTCCTATTGGTTTTATAAGTCTTGTTTTCAGTTTTTACCACTGTCGTATTCGACGCCTTTGAATGTACCGCGCACTTCATCGACAAGTCTTCTGAACATTTCCCGTCCTGTATTTTCATCCAGGATATACCATCTTTCCACTATGTGGAGCTTTGCCAGAAAGGCAAGAATAGCTTCAATGTCAAAATAGTCGAAAACTGTGATTTCGTCTATTTTATTCCATATTAAGCCGTCAATGGCACGCTCCCTTTCAAGGATATCCTTGCCTTGAAGTATAGCATCAAGTTTGCCGGATTCTTCAAAGGCAGGAATGTCGTCTTTTTCATTCAAATCAACAACGTCCTTATCGGGATTTCTTCCGAGTGCGCTGTTCAGGTATCTTACTTTAGCGTTACGTACGTTCAGGTCAAATCTGAAGTATTCCCTTATGAATCTGTTTTTGTGAGTGACGGCTTTCCGGTAGAATCCTTCAGTCATGTTCTCCTGAACGAAGCCGCTTTCGAGCAGGTTGATAAGTTCTTTATCCCTGCCAGAGCAGCAGTCAAGGATTTCCTGTCTGATATCATCCGGCTTTTTATCTCCTGGTTTCCAGTCCGGGGAGATAACCGGCAATCCAGCCACTATGTAATGGTAATTGTTCATTTTTTACCCCTTATTCGTTGAACAGGAATTTTTTTGTTGCAGGTCTGAGATATTCTGAAATCAGTTCCTTGAATGTTTCATCAGTGAAACTCAGGAAATAGCCTCCGTCTTTTGGACCAATGGTGAAACCTCCGGATATTTTCTTTGAGAATTTTGCCGAGACTCCGGCTTTTAGAATTTTTGAAAGTTCTGAACTTATATAAGGTTCAAATTCTGTTTTCATGCTTTCAGGCAGGACAAGTATAAGATCTACAGGGTCCTGATCGCCTGGATTGAATGATTTGGCTACAGTTTCGATAATTCTTTTTACAAAGTCAGCTGATGTAAGAGATGATGTTATTTCCTTATCAGTCATCTTGCTGACTATCAGACCTTCAATTTCCTGCTTTGTAGCTGTGATACTCTGGAGGGCGGCCATGCGGACATCTCCGGCAACCTTGGTCTTCATTTCCTGTGCTTCTTTTTCAGCTGCCGCTTTCAGAGCTTCTGCTTGTCTGTTGGCTTCAGCTATAATTTCTTCAGCCTCTTTTCTGGCTTTGGCAAGAATTTCCTCGCCCTGCTGTTTTCCTTTTGACAGACCTTCATTATAAAGTTTTTCTGTCAGTTCCTGCAATTTGTCCTGCATATCTGAGTTATTAATTTTATTTTATTCAAAAAATCGTCTAAATAGTAGGCATATCTTTACAAATTTAGTGAAAAACCGCATATATGCAAGATAAAATGCGAATAAAATGCCTTTTTAAACAAACAATTATCACTTTGGGCAAAACCTTCTTTAGTTATCAGATAGTTTTGCTGCTTTCGAAATGAAATATGATTTCAGCATAATTAGGGTATTTTGTTTTGTAACGAAAGGGTTTCTTTCCTGCGATTGTGTTTTGTCTGATAATAATCAGAACGATTTTCTTCTATTTCCGCCTTGCATCGGTGAATTTGTTCCGGAAAATCATCCTGTACGCACGGTTAATGTGGCTCAGTGGGATGAATAAGCCAAACTTCAGGACAATAAACCGCTTCAGAAGCGAAAAACTTACTGACGGCCGATTCGAATCTATCTTTCATCAGGTTGTAGAGTTACTTCATGATGAAGGACTGATATCACTTGATGTTCAGTATATAGATGGTACAAGGATTGAATCTCTTGCCCATAATCTGAGGAAATATGTCGCTCAGAAAACCAAAGAAAGATATAAATATGCTCAAAGCATGGCAGGCCGCGGCCTTGTGAGCGGCTCCCTGACGACAACGTCGGAAGGGAGGATGAAGCGAAGCGGAACTCTGGAAGAACCTTCCGACTGCGACTTCGCAATCCTTTAAAACAACGAAAGCCGACCC
>URDD01000096.1 GCA_900546395.1 uncultured Bacteroidales bacterium
AAGAGTCGCCCAGCGCTAAAAAATATAACACCCCCAGCGCCACCGCTGATATCATATCTTGAAACTCCTACAAATGCGGGATATTACCTTGCTTCTGTGTCCGATAAAGTATATATGAGTGCACATGAAGGGACTATGAGTTTTATAAACGGACTATCTGCCCAGCTGATTTTCCTTAAAGACATTCTCGACAAACTCGGTGTGAATGTACAGCTCATCCGTCATGGAAAATACAAGTCTGCCGGAGAAATGTACATTAAAAATACAGCAAGCAAGGAAAACCTCGAACAAAACCAGGAGCTCCTTGATGCAATCTGGAGCAATTGGACACACACAATAGCCGAATCCAGAAACATAAGCAGCGAAGAGTTCAACTCGCTTATTGACAATCTCAAGCTCAATAGTTCAGAGGATTTTCTAAACAACGGCCTGGTTGACGAACTTCTTACCAGGAAAGAATTGAAACAGAAAATAAACGATTTGTATTCTGCAGGGACGACAGAAAACGCACCTGTGATATCACTTGCCGACTATGCGAAAATCAAGGTTCTTCCAAATATAAAAGCAACAAACAAGATAGCCGTTATCTACGCAAATGGAAATATAGTTGACGGAACTGAGATTGAGCAGGTCGCAGGAGACAGGTTTGCAGACATAATAGCTGGAGTACGTAAGGATTCCACAGTAAAAGCCGTTGTATTCAGGGTTAATTCTCCTGGAGGAAGCGTATTCGCTTCAGAAAAAATCAAAGCAGAAATAGATCTTTTACGCAAAGACAAGCCTGTCATTGCATCTTACGGAAATTACGCAGCATCCGGAGGATACTGGATATCAGCCAACTGCGACTATGTTTTCTCCAATGCGGGAACACTGACAGGATCGATAGGCGTATTCAGTATGATGTATGACTTAAGCGGTACAATGAAAGACATCGCTCATGTCAACATTACGTCTGTAAATACTAACAGACACTCTGACATGTACTCAGGAATGCGACCTTTGGACAATACTGAACTGGCATATATGCAGGCATCTGTAGAAAATATCTATGATAAGTTTACAGACATAGTGTCAGAAGGCAGGAATTTGAGAAAATCTTATGTGGATTCAATAGCGCAAGGCCGCGTATGGGCTGGTAGCGATGCCCTTGAAATAGGTCTTGTTGACCGGATCGGTACAATCCAGGATGCCATAGAATATGCCGCATTGTCAGCAAAAGGTGATTTCGGGTCAGATTTATCCAACTGGCAGATTGCAGAGTATCCTAAACCACTTACAACTATGGAAAAGGTTATGCAGATGCTGAACGGAGAAAGCGCTGGGATTTTTGCCGGCACCGGACTGGAATCTGTTGAGAATGCATTCAAAGAATGGAAAAACAGTAAAAACGGACAGGTCTATGCAAGAATACCATATGAACTGATTATCAAATAACAAACTCCGAAGATATGAACTAAACAGACGGGCAAGAGGGTCTCTCCTGCCCGTCTGTTTATAATTTTATGCAACATTTTCTGATCTGAGAGCATCTTATTGGCGTTTTTGAATATAAATCACCAATTCTGCAGAATTGTAACTAAATTACATGTTATGAGAAAGAATATATTTATAATGGCAGTCGGGATTGCAATTATAGCAACAGGGTGCTCAAAAGAGAACGGAGTTGAAATAGACGGAATCGAAATACCTAAGGCAGTCGTTGAGAACTTCGAAAGACAATATCCAAATGCCTCCAATGTCAAATGGAGTAAAAGATCATCATATATAATTGCCCAATTTGACCTTGCGACATCTAAAGCAGCAGCCGCACACATACCTGCCAATACCGTATGGTATAATGATGCTGCAAACTGTATAATGGAGGAACTTGATATTCCTGTAAGCAAGTTGCCTCAACCGATTCAGGATGCCTTGAAGGCCAGCAAATACGCGACCTGCGAAGTTGATGATATCGATGTCATTTCAAGAGACGGATTTACAAAAGTATATGTCATCGAAGTAGAAGGAAAAACAGTAGACGGAAGCAGCGTGGACATTGACCTGTATTTTTCAGAGGACGGCATCCTGTTGCGTGAAGTTCCTGACACAGAAGATGATGATGACAGCGATGAGTACGATTCGCTTATTTCTGAAGTCAACATGAGCAGATTCGAATCTTTCATTAAAGAAAGATTCGGTGAATACAGGCTCATTGAAGCAGATGTAGAAGATGACGGCTCTATAGAAATTGAAATCGTAGCCTCTATTGATGGGAAACAGGTAAAGCTTGATGTTGTTTTCGGCAGGAACGGCAAGTTTATCTACGATGTTTACGAAATTGACTTCATTAATGCTCCTGAGGCTATAAAGAAGTACATAGTAGAAAAATATTCTGACCAGGACGTAGATGAAATCGAAATTGCAAGAACAGCTGACGGCAAGACTCTATATGTATTTGAGATAGAGCTTGAAGTTGACGGAAATGAAGTTGAAAAAGATATTATACTTCAGATAGATGAAAAAGGCGCTGTCGTTGAAGTTACGGATATCAAATAATCGTACATAACTTAAGCATCAGAATCAATAAGGCGGCTAATAAGTGATTTAGTCGCCTTATTTCGTATTTATATGGATAGAACGGCAGGGGCGGCAGGGTAAGTTTTGCTTGGTTCCGCCGGAATAAGTTCCGACTTCATTCCACCCGCTACCGCGTCGCTAATCCCTAATGATAGGACACGTCACTTATTAAACCCTTTGGCCGAGAGAAATTCCCAAATTCTTTCCAAATAAGTATAACTGCCTGTTCCAGGTGAACTTTTCCTCTGGAAACAATGACTGCGAAGGGCAAGGGTATGAAGTTCTGACTGGATTCCCATCGCTTTCATTTTTTCCCAACATTTCACAGAATTCATTGAAGCCCAGAAATCTGCATCACCATGGACAAATAACATTGGAGACGTCTTGAGATCAAAAGAAAATTCAGGGACAATAATATCTCCGTCCTCATTACCACCATTGACATTATGACAGTCAGCACCATCTGAAAGTGAATATGCAGGATAAATTCCGATTCCCCACTGAACATTACACGGAAGTTTGTCTGTATCGTCTATTTTCAAATACGAATTATGGCAAGACGAAGTAACGCCCATAAGTGTAAGGTGTCCGCCTGCAGAACTTCCCATTATTCCTATTCTGTCAGGATCAAGTCCATAAGAGGTCGCTTTACTGCGTACAATCCTTATGGCTCTCTGCAAATCCTGCCATGCTGTCGTATGTTTTGCAATGCCTTCAGGACGCGGAGTTCTGTACTTTAAAGTAACTACCGCCATTCCTTTCCCGTTAAGGAAACGTCTGGCCGGAGCAACCTCGAAACCATCCGGATCATTTCCCATATAGCTTCCTCCAGAATATATTATCTGGATGGCTCTCGTAGAGAGCGTGTCAGGAATATGCCATTCTATATACGGGTGGCACTGATGAGACTGAGCATCCGGCATTTTCCCTTCTGGCCATACATCCTCCCGCACAAGACTTGCACGGGATTCATCACTGCAATATACCTCCATAATATCTTTTTCAGGCTCCAGAGGCCCCATAAAGCCCATCTGACGCATAAACTCTACAGCTCTGTCAAAACCATATGCCCCATGTCTCCTGTCTGGATAAAGATGCAGCTCCGCAGGGATACCCATTCGTCGCAACTGTCTGTAAACCAGAGTAGATGTCATAGGAGTATATGGATCATTACCTCCATGATGAAGACTCATCGGACATGTTTTGGCATCAAACCTGAACACTTTACTCAATGTTACATCAGGCCCGTAACCATCTCGTGAAGCTGCTGTGCCGGCCTCTCCATCTGTAGTTCCGTATGCAGGGGCATTGACTATAGCCCAATTAATATGACAAGATATGCTATCGAGCCTATCCACAGGAGTATAAGAATCTGTCTGTGAGCATGTTGCAAGTATTAGAGCAAGATGCGAGCCGGCAGACATGGATATTGTACCTATCCTCTCAGGATCAAATCCTCTTTTTAATGCATCATTTCTGACAAGTCTGACGGCTCTCTGGCCATCCTCCCATGCTGACTGATAAATAGGCAGTCCTTTAGGACGAGGTGTCCTATATACAAAATTGACGCACTGAAATCCAAGTTCTGTCAGTTTCTCAGCCCAGCCGGCAACCATATCCACATCACAGCAGTTCATATATGACCCTCCTGAAATGAGAATCATACAGGCTCCGTTACGCTTTTCCGGCGCAGGAGCATCATACCAGTCAAGATAAGCGACACGATGCTTGTCTTCCCTGAAGTCTTTACGGCCAAGTTCATCGGTCATTGCCGCTATCTGGTGTTTCTGCGAATGCGGCATTTTGCCGTCTGGCCAGACCGCTACTCTCTCACGTGCAGGCAATACTGCCGCTGACACAAGCAGCAAGACCATTATATTTATAATACGTTTCATATCCAGTTTTAGCGCTACTGTCTCATTATATGCAATAATGTTAAAGATTTCTACAAACACATAAAAAAAAGAGAGGAGAAACATGTTTCATGCATCCCCTCTCCTGAATATCTTAACCGGTAATTCGTAAAACCGAATTACTCAGCCTTTCCGTTTGATCCGAGAACGTTGAAAATCTTATGAGTATAAAGCTTCTTCATCTCATCACGTGCAGGTCCGAGGTATTTACGCGGATCGAACTCAGCCGGCTTCTCAGCGAATACCTTACGGATAGCAGCTGTCATTGCAAGACGTGAGTCTGAGTCAATGTTGATTTTGCAAACAGCAGACTTGGCAGCCTTGCGAAGCTCCTCTTCAGGAATACCGATAGCAGCCTCAAGATTTCCGCCATACTGGTTGATCATATCTACATACTCCTGTGGAACTGAAGAAGAACCGTGGAGAACGATAGGGAATCCAGGAAGCTCTTTCATAACACCGTCAAGAACATCAAATGCGAGTGGCGGTGGAACAAGACGGCCTGTAGCAGGATCTACATGACACTGCTCTGGTTTGAATTTGTAAGCACCGTGTGAAGTTCCGATAGAAATGGCGAGAGAGTCGCAGCCTGTCTTGGTTACGAAATCAACCACTTCTTCTGGTTTTGTATAAGTATGATGCTCAGCAACTACTTCATCCTCAACACCTGCGAGAACTCCGAGCTCACCCTCAACTGTTACATCGAACTGGTGTGCATACTCAACAACTTTCTTTGTAAGAGCTACGTTCTCATCATATGGGAGGTGGGAACCGTCGATCATAACTGAAGAGAATCCCATATCTACACAACTCTTGCAAAGCTCGAATGAGTCACCATGATCAAGATGAAGTACAATCTGTGGCTTCTCCCAGCCAAGTTCCTTTGCATATTCTACAGCACCTTCTGCCATATAACGGAGAAGTGTCTGGTTTGCATAGTTTCTTGCACCCTTTGATACCTGAAGGATTACAGGTGACTTAGACTCAGCTGCAGCCTGGATAATAGCCTGAAGCTGCTCCATGTTGTTGAAGTTGAATGCAGGAATTGCATATCCGCCGTCGATAGCCTTCTGGAACATCTCTTTAGTGTTCACAAGGCCGATTGTTTTATAAGATACCATATCTTTAAAATATTAAGTAATTAATTTCACTTTTATTTAAGGACTCTGCAATACAATCATGCACAAGCCCTGCCGCGAAGCAAACCGAGCATCTGTCTGCAATAATTCTGCCAACAGCCTCCCTTGTTTTTCAAAAGATTCGCAAAAATAATTAAATTTGTGGAAATTTAAAAACTTGAATCGACATGAGTGGAAAGGTAATTATTTTCTCTGCTCCTTCAGGAGCCGGCAAAAGTACGATAGTAAACCACATGCTTGGCTTGTACCCTGAACTCGAGTTCTCTATTTCTGCTACATCAAGGGCGCCGAGAGGCAGTGAGCAGGACGGCATAGAGTACTATTTCTTCACAGCTGACAAATTCAGGGAAATGGTTGCAGCAGATATGTTTGTAGAACACGAAGAAGTATATCCCGGCTCATTTTACGGTACATTGAAGTCAGAAGTGGAAAGAATCTGGGCAAAAGGACACACCATAGTATTTGATATCGACGTCCAGGGAGGCATGAATCTCAAGCGTATTTTCGGAGACAGGGCCCTTTCCGTTTTCATTCAGGCTCCATCAGTAGAAATCCTTAGGAAAAGACTGATCGGCAGGGGTACAGACTCAGAAGAAGCTATAGAGAAACGCGTAGCAAAAGCTGCAGAAGAAATGTCATATTCTGACAGATTTGACTATATATTGGTCAATGATAATCTCAGCAAAGCATTTGACGAGGCAGAAAGAGTTATCGGCAATTTCCTGAAAAAATAAGACATCTCATGAAAATGTTTTAAAATCAGATTTCTGACAATGAAGATTGCAGTTTATTCAGGTTCTTTCAACCCCCTCCACACCGGCCACCTAGCCATAATGAAGTACATGACAGAAAAACTTGACTTCGATATGGTATATCTCATCGTTTCGCCGCAAAATCCATTCAAGGATGCGGCAATGGCCCTGAGCGGAAGGGATCGTTTTGAAGCAGCTAAAGCAGCAGTAAACCGGTATCCTGGCCTTAAAGTATCGGTCGAGGATATTGAACTGGAAATGCCAGCACCGAACTATACTATACGAACACTGGATGCTCTTAAGGCACGAGAACCGGATAATAGTTTCATTTTGGTAATCGGAGCAGATAATCTGGCTGCTATCCGCAAATGGAAGGACTACAAAAGATTACTTTCCGAATATGGAACAGTAGTATATCCAAGAAACGGTTACAACATGGAAAGTGAAAAGTCCTCGCTACTGAAGGAGAACCCGGACTATATGATAATAACGACCGAAGCTCCGGTTGTTGACATATCATCTACAGAAATCAGGAATGCCATTTCATCAGGAAAAGACATTAAAAATTTCTTGATGTAAGCAAATCCCAATAACAGACACAAGAATGCAGCAGATAGAAACAGAACGTAAATTTCTGGTCAGGAACGACTCTTACAAGACACAGTCTGTCGAAATGACTCGTATGATACAAGGCTACATCTGCCGAGAAAGCGGCAAAACTGTAAGAATAAGAATAGCCGGAGAGCATGCTTGGATAACGATAAAGGGAGCAAGTTCCGCAAACGGCACAAGCCGCTATGAATGGGAAGAGGAAATACCGTCAGACGAGGCTGCAGAACTCATGAAACTTTGTTCTGACGGCATCATTGACAAAACAAGATACATTGTCATATTTGCAGGACACAAATTCGAAATTGACGAATTCCATGGGAACAACTCCGGTCTGACAATAGCGGAAATTGAACTTGAAAACGAAGCCGAGCCATTCTTCAAACCAGAATGGCTCGGCCAAGAAGTCACCGGCGACCGCCGGTACTATAACTCAATGCTTATATCGAACCCTTTTTCAGAATGGGAGAAGCA
The DNA here is from genome assembly GCA_900546395.1 of uncultured Bacteroidales bacterium. Lineage (GTDB taxonomy): Bacteria > Bacteroidota > Bacteroidia > Bacteroidales > UBA932 > Cryptobacteroides. The sequence goes on from URDD01000096.1 coordinate 7,444, forward strand.
CACACCTTGACGGATAAATTACTCCAAAGGTTCATCTCCTGCTGCAAAAGCATGCCTGTATCCCTTTACTTTGTTCCAGGCACCGCGTGTAAAATCCGGAATTTCGACAGGCACATTTCCGTTCTTTATGGAAATTCCTGTCAGTTCTGTCAGACAGCACCATTCTGCAAGGTCATAAACATCCATATCCAAAGGAAGACCGTTACGCAGGCAGTATATAAGCCTGTAGTCCATTATATAATCCATACCTCCATGCCCTCCGACTTTCTTTGCAGTAGTTTCAAGTTCTTTCTGTATAGGATGCTTGTACTTTTCCATAAGAGCAGCCTTTACATCTTCAGGAAGGAAATTATGGGCTGAAAGATTCTCAAAATCTATCTTTCCTGACTCCGATTTGTCTTCTGCTGTATAAAGGTCTTCAACCTTATCATAATCAACCATATACCCCTCTACAGGATATTTGTTTGCAAAACCTTTCGTTCCAGTAAGCTGATACAGTCTGTTGTACGGACGAGGAGTCACCACATTATGCTGGATCATTATTGTCTTTCCTTTCTCTGTACGGATCATAGTCGTCGTATGGTCGCCATTCTGAAAATCAGGAGCAGCCTCACCTCTGTGCTTCTCATAATATTCTTTTACATTGACAGCCTTAGTATCC
>URDD01000097.1 GCA_900546395.1 uncultured Bacteroidales bacterium
AAGTGTATTTCCAAATAGATGACAGGTCTTCTACCGCCTTGTTTGAATAGCGTACCTTAGGCATTCTTCTTCGCTGCTTTAAGAGATTTAAGATGTGCCGACGGGTCAAAATCTACAGCCTCACCGCTATTCAGTCCTTCATCAATCGCACCCCTAAGGGCAGCAATGCTAGTGTCGTTGTCCTCAAGCATACGTAATCCTGCACGGATCACCTCGCTTGCATTATTGTATCTGCCCTGGGCAATCTGTGCCTTGATGAAGTCCTCGAAATATGGACCAAGTGCCACTGAAGTAGTTTTCATATCTATACAATTTTCACAAAGTTACCAATATTTGGTAACAATGCAAATGTCAGGCTAACGATTTTGCCGAAATTTTATAAATATTGCCAGAATCTCTTCTGATGATATACTGCTCGGCTGCTCTTTTACCGAGTTTGTCGGTAATCTTCCTTTTGATTCTTGATACATTGGTGTACCAAGTGACCCATATATACCGCATAGCTCATCCCGATATCTCCACAGTTCATCTGCATTGATACCTTCAGGATATCTCAGGAAAAGGATATAGAGTGTCCTTTCCATTGGCGTGAGCTTTATCTTGACATTACCGGCGTCAGGCAGCACAAGCATCCCAGCGGAGTCAACATACGCTCTGCCTGGTTTTTCTTCTTCTGCCAGCAAGGAATCAATGTCCTTGTCGGTCGCACCTTTTGTTCTGAGTTGTCTGAGCAGGGTCTTCATCTGTGCGACAATCGAAGCCGCATCTTCATCCATCATTAGGCCGCCTCCCACCGGAAGTGCAAATTCTATTCTATCCATCGTTGTTGGGTTTGCGGATCCTTTCTCCGCGTAAGTAGTTGTTTTGGGATTGTGCCTTGAGAACTGCAAGGCTACAGAGAATCCCCATAGGGACATTACTTGCCGCAACTAAATCGATGGAATCGGCATACAGATCCAGATACGGCAATAGCAGCACAGCGTCGGAGACAGCTATGCTGACAACTACATATGAGTATGTTCTGCGCCATATCTGTTATACTTTGTTTTGCGGGTGCAAAGATATATATAAAATTTTGAAAATGAGCCTGGAGCAGGATTCGAACCTGCGAATAGTAGTTTTGCAGACTACCGTGTTAGCCACTTCACCATCCGGGCATTGCGGAAACGGAAAGATTCGAACTTTCGACTCCCGAAAGGGGAGTGCCTCCTTAGCAGGGAGGTGGTTTAAGCCGCTCACCCACGCTTCCGATTATTAGGGTGAAGAACGGGCTTCGAACCCGTGACCTCCGGATCCACAATCCGGCGTTCTGACCAGCTGAACTATCATCACCATGTGTGGAGTCTCGTGGAGTCGAACCACGTTCTCAGGATTTTCAGTCCTGCGCATACACCAAGTCTGCCAAAACTCCATTTGTGCTCCCGAGAGGAATCGAACCTCTATCGCAGGCTTCGTAGGCCAGAGTCATATCCGTTGAACGACGGAAGCTTTTCTCATTTGACAGTGCAAAGGTATGTCTGCCATCCGAGAAGGCGAAATCCCTGCAAGTCTTGCAGAAATCTAACCCTTGATTACAGCAATCGGAGAAAGCCGTGTCAGGATCTTTACAAGGTCAGTCTGATTGGCCATCACCTCGTCAATATTCTTGTATGCACTCGCCGCTTTATCAAGATGATCCACAGAGCGGATACCGTGAATGATTCCCTTGCTGTCCAGCATCTCCTTCTCCTTTTCAAGAGAGAGGGTACGGATTGCCTCGCTTCTGCTCATGACACGTCCTGCTCCATGAGACGAACTCATAAATGCTTCCGGACAGCCAAGCCCTTCGACGATATATGAGCTTGTACCCTGTGATCCTGGAATGATTCCGATCTCTCCCTCACGGGCACGGACAGCTCCCTTGCGGTGAACGATAACGTTCTGCCCATAGTGATGCTCCCAGGCGGCGTAGTTGTGGGCGATGTTTATCATAGGCCCGGCATAATCCATGAAGAACCCGTTCTCCTCATCGATGGATGGGATGTGAAATGAATCAAGATATATCATAACTTCTTATAAGATTAACATAGATGCGACAAAGATATACTTTGATTGAGCCAAACTACGGCACATGTTTTTATGCAAAATTCTCAGGAAAATCAGTAAATTTGCCTAATGAAGATCGAAGAAGCCAAAGTATATTGCCTGGCCACCTCAAACCGAGGAATGAGCAGCGAGCAGATCGCCGACATGATAAACCGTCAGCGCCTTCATCTGCGCAAGGACGGGCAGCCGGTAAGTGCGAAGCAGGTTTTCTATGTTGTTACCCATACCCCACACACCTTTTGTCTGGCAGAGGGAAGGATAATGTTGATGATGTGATTATATGAATACCATTCTTTCATTCCTCAGGAATCTTGAGGCGAACAACAACAAGCCTTGGTTCGATGCTCACAAGAACGAGTATCAGGAGGCACGCGCTCACTTCAATGCCATCGTCGAGAAACTCATAGAAGACATAGAGCTTGGAGGAGGGGACTTCGATGGAATAATAAAAGGACTGCATCCATCCCTTTCGCTTGATCAGGATCAGAAGCTCAAGTGTAATTATCAACGACAGGGTATTCATTGCGTGTGAGATCGACCGTTTCGACACCATATCTCTTTCGCAACTCTGTTATAATAGGTCTTGCGATTCGTCTCGTCCTTGATCCTGCTCTCATGCAGGCATCAATATAAATCAGTTTCTTCATCGTCTATTATCATTGAGGGATTACTTTCAAGCCGGCAGGAGTCATCAGGCCTCGTCTTTCCAGTTCCATGCATCTCTGCTTATTGAGTTCAGTCCAGTGGCTCTTCGTTCTTCTTGGAGATAATCTCTGAGCAAGTCTTCCGTCGGGAAGTCTCTTGAGAGTACTGTCAATCCAGCCGAAGCATAACGCTTCCTCGACAACATCAAGATAAGGAAGTACGCCTATGGGATTCTTGGCACGACTCATTACCACCCAGCATTCCTTGGCAGAAGCATGGTTCTCCTGAAACCAGTCATGCAGCTGCTGGCGCTCGGTAAATTCAAGAAGAAGGGTGATTTCCATAATCAGAGTTTAACCACCCATTTCCCGTTTCGCTTGCCATTCTCTCTTTGAAGAAGGCCCCTTTCAATCAATGACGGGGTCATTCTCTTGATGGTGCTGAGAGATTTGCCGATATGTTTGGCGATGTCTTCCTGTTTGGCATCCGGATGTGACTGGAGATACTTTAGAACTGCCATCTCTTCCAAAGTACAACTCAAAGTATCATTTTGAGACTTTGGTGTGAGACTTTGAATATTGGATATGTGCATTTCACGATTGCTGAGCGGATTATTCTCTCCAAGCAGCAGATTCTTGAAGAACCTTATCAGATATTCGTCAGTAGCCGATATGCCTTTGTAGAATTCATTATAATTGGCCCTTACAAGTGCATTCCTGAAGTACCATGAGTGATCCCTGAATATCGTATTGTCCGGTTTGAAGCCGAATGTCTGAAGATATTTCATCGTGAACACGGCCGTCGTTCTGGTATTTCCCTCCGCAAAAGGGTGAATCTGCCAGATGCCTGACACGAACTTGCATATCCTCTTGATTGCCTGCTCCGCCGTCATGGATGGGTAGTCAGTGCCTTTCTCCTGAGAGAAATCGTAATCAAGAGTCTGACGAATCATGTCGTAGCCGGAATAAGTGACCGTGTCTCCATCGAGAATCCATTCTTTCTTGGAGATGTTCTTCTGTCTGATCTGCCCTGCATGTTCATATACTCCACTGAAGAGTCTCTGGTGTATCCTGATAAGGAAATCAGGGGTGAAACTGAATGACTTCTCGCAGAGGATCTCAGTGATTCTTGCTGCCACCTTGTCTGCTTCTTCTGTGCCTTCGTGCTCTACATCAAGGCGAACTCCCTTCGATTCGTAGTAACTGTCAATCAGGCTCTTCACCTCGGTAATCGTGATGTCACCTTCAATATGCTGTTCGGCAGTTTTAATGAGGTACTCAGATGGCTTCAGTCCATCTACATCCTGCAGACCAATTGCAGTCTGCCAGATCTTAGCCTTCTCACTTTTCTCGGGTTCGCCCTGAATGATATATCTGTCAAAGTCAGTCATAATGCTCTCTTAATATCCTTGCGAAGATAACGTTTTTTCGTGTGATGACCAATAGGACAACTATTCGTAAATGGTGGCTACAATCTTTCTGGATCCACCGCAGTTGCGGAACTCGCAGAGATAGATTCCCTGCCAGGTGCCGAGATTAAGACGGCCGTTAGTGATAGGAATAGTAAGGCTCACTCCGAAAAGAGAACACTTGGCGTGTGTCGGCATATCATCGGGTCCTTCCATTGTGTGCTCATAGTAGGGTTCCCTTTCCTTCACCATATGATTCAAGATGGATTCCATATCCGTACGCATATCGGGATTGTAGTTCTCGTTGATGGACAATGCACATGATGTGTGCTGGACAAAGAGATTGAGCATGCCGAATTGTTGCAGTGGCTTCGGAAGATGCTCAAGAACCTCCTGAGTCACCAAATGGCAGCCTCTGCGCTTTGCTGGAAGATGGAATGTAGTCTGTCTTATCATGGATCGATCTGGATACGAAAAGACTTCGCACTATGATAAACTAATCAGGAAATGCTATCTTAACAAAGAATTTATCTATGTCAAATTCATTCAGAAAATATTCATGTTGATTCTTTATCGAATTACGGAGTCTATAGAACTCCACTTCATCTACAGGTAATGAATTGATAAAATATCTTGTTTGTAGATTGCCGTATAGGTCAATATATGTAATATGAGTATGGATAATCCTATAAAACAGATATCCACGTGGAACTGAACGACCATATGAATTTATATCTTTTATAACGCTCACATTCTTTCGTTGGTCTGAATGTATAGTTGTTAAGATTACGTTATCACCTTCAGACTTTTCTGTTTTCATTCCGAAATAATCAGGAAAAGAAATCAGATGCTCATGTATCACATTCTTATATGAGTATCTGAAATATCCATATGCCTTAACGTCCCACTCTTTGATAATAAAAGAAGGGATAGGAGACCTTAATCTGTGGGTTCTTCAATGTCTGCTTTTCAGACAGACACATTTCAGTCACTGTCAGACTATACGTGGATTCATAGACCTTGATGCCGTAGTTTGCAGTGTAGAATCTGCTACTTGTTCTGATGAGAGCTGAACCGTTGCCGATGCGATGACCTTGCAGGAGCCGGTGCAGCTCTCTTCTTGTTTTGTCACGAATCAGGATCATGTCTGTCTGATCGGAGCGTCAATGAGTATTGCTGGAAAAACGAGGGGATATGTATCTCGCCCCTCCTGTTCCAAAATCTGAAGTTGGCCATAGTCTTCGTCTATAGTGAGTATCTCCGGCATATTCTTGCCGATGAGATTGATAATGTCGTATAAAAGGTGTTCCATAATTATCTGAAGTGTGTTTTGATGAATTGTTCAAGTTCTTTGTTGACTATATCAGAGATAAGTTTGTCCACTTGTGGCGAGGATCCGAGGAACTGGCGTTTCGGTATCCAGATCTTGCTCCCGGTTTTCTTGAGTGCCATTGCTTTCCAAAAGTCGGCTTCAGGGAGTGGCTTCTTTCCTTTCGCCTTACCACCACCTGTTTCATAATGCTTTGCCCAAAAGAAACTTTTCATTTTCTTAGTCACAGTAGAGGAGGCTCCTTCGTTGTGGTACTGTGCGTATGACGCGGTGTTCCTGATGGTGACACGGGCATTGCCGGGCACATAGTCGGTGCTGCTCATCAGATGGGTTGACCTTGACGGGGATGGTTCTGCTGTAGCATCTTTGCAGGTCTTTGAGCGCTTTTTGCACTTCTTTGTCGAGATTTGGTACTGACATTTGGAAAATTGAAAATTAAATAGTTATATTTGTGCAACGATACGCCCGTATGACGCGATAACTTCAAGTTGTGGTAATCGGTTTAAGCTGGATTTATTCCAGTTTAAATTGTTCTATAGCCTTTTCCATATCCTTTATTGATTGTTCGCAAGATAATCGAATGGCCTTGTTGTGATAAACAAAGTAACATTCTTTTATTGCTGCATTATGAAAATCTGTCTTTCTTCTATTATCAATTTGCTTTGCTGTTTTATGAGGATTAATCCTTATTTCTTTCATGTGCATATCCAAATCAAATACGACTGATTGGCAATGTTGCTTTGACAAGACCGGTCACCCTTGTCAGGACGACTTCCGAACCTTCGGGCAGATGATCGGAGTTCTGCCAAAGAAGATCGATCAGGTCATAAGTATGTTCTCAAGCAAAATTGATGAAGTGGAGAGCATGATAGAGCGTTCTTTCCTTGATGACCGCATGAAGAGGATGTACCTGCGGTCATACAAAGAGAGGCTTCAACGGTTTCTACGAAGAGGTGGGAGAAGTCAAATATAAATACTGTCTTTGTAAAAAGAAACTGATTTGACAATGAGGCTGCCAGAAGAAATTCGGTGCAGTTATGTATGCCTGCTATTAGAACCGGTCTTTATCTAAGCAGGCATACATGACGGAGCAGCCGGTAATGCTGTCTATACGCAGATTATGGATCGCCATTTGTGAATACTGCTGCAAATCATCTTCAAGAGAGGTGGCATCCGGGACTTTTATAACAAATCTGATTGGCCGTTTAATGTTCCGGGGGACAGTACCCTGCACTAGGCTAATCCATCAATTTACTCTCTAACGCAGCGGATTGAGCCTCCGAAAGCGCGACCGAAGCTTTGAGCAGGTTTGATATTGCCATAGTTAAAGTTGAGGTGGTACGCATTGCTGCTATAACCTGATTCAGGAGTAACCGACCAATAGTAGCCAAAAGAACCGACAGTTACCAATGAGCCAGCATTGTTGTTGCGATATCCTGCATCAGGGTACCAACAAACGTCCACACTATTGGTAAGCTTTCTTGTACTTCTACCTGAGGCACCCAAATTAAAACCTTTGTCAGTGCTGCTATAAGCATTTGAATCAAAAGAACTATATGTACCAAAAGCTCGGGACCATAAACCGCCATTTCCGCCGTCAGGCACCCTGTAACCGGTAGGACAAGGATCGTAGATAGTCTTGGTGGACTGCCAACGAGCATTATCCGTAGAGCTGTTGCCCGAATAATACCAATCGTTATTACGGTTATTATAAGTGATATACGTCGTCGGATGAGCTACGGCATAGGCTATTGTTCCTTCTGACCTAGATGAAGCGACAGCGTCTGGCCAAGAAATAGTTGACGCAGCCTCGCTATTTGAAGAAATCGAGGATGAAGCCAAGAACGGGTCTTTTCTACCCCATTGATAGATAAGACCTAAAGCCTCTACATTTCCAGGAGTTGCAGAAGTAGCCCCGAGATTACGATCCATCACTGTGCCGGCGCTATTATTATATACATGGTCTTCGGGCTGATCCGTAAACCAAATATGCCAACTCCAAAGTATAGTGCCGGCAGCATCCTTGGCTGCAATCAAGGCATTACCTTCCTTGAAATTGGAATTGGTCCCGAAATAAACCGACCCACCATCATATGATACATTGGATACCAAATCTCCCTTCTGAGGTACCGCAGGCGTACCGAAAGTCTCCCAAAGGACTTCCACCGAGGAAACATCGCCAACTTTCTCGGAACTATTGCCTTTGACTGCCTCAAATCTGTAATCGCCAGGCTTGGAAATAATATAACAATTGGTGGTGGAAAACTTACTCTTATTGCCGGACCATGTTCTGTTGAAACTCCAGAACAAATATGTGAAGTAGCTGAAAGAGTAAAAGGGGCAGGCGCTTCAATACTCAGAGGCGGCGCATT
>URDD01000098.1 GCA_900546395.1 uncultured Bacteroidales bacterium
AATAATTTTTACCTTGTAACTTATTAAAATTTAATTTATTAAACACTATCGGAGATTTTTTCTCCGGACACTAATGAGGGGACAAAGTTAATAATATTTCCTGCAGTATTTCTTTTTGACTCTTATGCTCCATCCGGAAGTCAGTATATAAAATTTCTTTACACCTATGTAAAGTATCTTTACACTCACAGCTTATATAGAAACTATAATATTTTATATTTCAAATACTTACAAATATTGGCACAAGAGATGCTATTAGATGCCCGGACAATTGAAAACTACTATAAACTATGGCACTTAGATTTAACAGACACAGGATACTCCCTGCAGCCCTGAATATAACTGGACTTACATTCGCTTTTTCAGTATTTCTTATACTTTCTGTGCAGGTTACGTACGACTTCGGGTATGACAAAGGATATCCGGACACAGACAAGATTGTCAGACTGGAATATACAGAACCCACCAATCCGGACAAATATCAGATTCAGTTATGCAGGCCGGTAATAGAATATTTAAAACAGAATCTTCCTCAGGCAGAAGCCATCTCCTGCTACAGGTATTATAAATACAATGTACAGAAATTCCGTGAATCCGGCACAGAAGACGCAGGTATGAATCTCAAGATGTCAGAGAGTGATGCAGAAATACTGAAGGTTTTCCCATTTGTATTCACACAGGGGGACACTTCAGAATTCAAGGCACCGCTGACAGCTGTAATTTCACAAAAAGGTGCTGAAAAACTCTTCGGCAAGCAGTCTCCGGTAGGGAAACAAGTACAGATAGCAGAACCTGATACTCCATCCTACAGGATAGTGGCTGTATATAATGATTTCCCGGACAACTCCAGTGCAGACAATCATATCATCCTGAATATGGGAAACAGCGATATTGACAACTGGTCGGAATGGAGCTATCCTTGTTATATGAAACTTTCCACTACCGAGGGACTTCAGCCTGCAATAGACTCTTTAAAGGTTATTTTCTTCGGAGACTCATTCTACGATGGTGCTGATTTGCGTATGTCTTCCCTTCACGATGCCTATTTCTCAAAAGATATTGAAGGAGACAATATGGCCAAAGGCAACCGTCCTGTCTCCTATACATTGCTGAGTGTAGCCATACTTATACTTGTCATAGCTATTTTCAACTTCATAAACTTTGCTATGGCAACCGTGCCGTTCAGTATTAAGAACATAAATACCAGAAAGGTACTAGGAGCAAGAAGGTCACAGCTCATCTGGAACCAACTTCTCGGAGCATTGGCTCTGGTTATCATATCTTTTGCAGCCAGCATCGCAGTGATGTCACTGGTTTCCACATCTACATTTGCACACTACATTTCAGGATCTATGAAAATAGGTGACAATCTTCATATTATAGCTTTCGGGCTGCTCACAGCAATACTTTCAGCATTTGTTGCCGGTATTTTTCCTGCAAGGTACAGCACATCATTCAACCCTGCAATGGTGCTAAAAGGCTCATTCTCCCTCTCATCCAGCGGCCGCCGACTCCGCACGACTCTTGTGGCATTCCAATACCTTGTCTCATTTGTCCTGATTATATCCGCACTTTTCATTACAGTCCAGATACAGTATATGAAAAAACACGATATGGGATTTGACCGTGAAAATGTATTGGAATTAATGGTTAGTCCCAAGATTGGTGCAAGCCGCGAGACTCTGAAAGAGAAACTTATGAAAAATCCTGACATATTGGATGTTACATTTGCTGGAAACAGACTGGTCTCACAAAAGAAAATGGGATGGGGAAGAAACTATCAGGGGGAGAGAGTCCAGATGGACTGTCTGCCGGTAGATCCTAATTTCATCAGTTTTTTCGGTATGGAAATGGCAGAAGGAAGGGATTTTACTGAAGCTGACAATCTCAATCCCGCTGGAACATTCATTGTCAATGAAGCATTTATGAATAAATATCCTTTCCTGAGACTCGGACTTAAGTTTTCTGGTCATATGGGCGATGAGAATCCTGCTGAGATAGTAGGAAAGGTCAAAGACTTCAACTTTATGCCACTGCATTACGGCATATCTCCTCTTGTCCTTTATAATTTCGGCTCTGAACCTTGGTGGCCGCTGACCTTCGGCTATGTCAGGATAAACTCTCATAATATACAGGAGACCACCGACTATATAAAGTCAATATGTTCTGAAGTTGACCCTAATTTCGAGACAGAGGATATGTATATAAAATTTATGGATGAAACGATAGAGGATCTATACAGAAAGGAAGAAAATCTCAACAAGCTTATAACGATTGCTGGTGTCATTTCATTGATTGTCTCCATAATCGGAATATTGGGACTGGTTTATTTCGAGACCCAGTTCAGAAGAAAAGAAATAGCATTGCGCAGAGTCCACGGTGCTCAGGTAGGGGAGATACTCTCTATGATTAACCGCTATTACTTTATAATCACTGTGTGTTGCTTTGTTGTAGCCATACCTGTATCACTGATGATTATAAAGAACTGGGTATCAGGCTTCACATATCAAAGTCCTGTTCCGATTTGGATTTTCGCTGCAGCCTTTGCCCTTATAGCTTCAATTACAGCGGTCACAGTGACTCTCCTGAGCAGAAAGGCAGCACTGGATAATCCTGTCAATTCTCTTAAGGCTGAGTAACTGGTCATTTGGAGCTGCCGACTGTCTTTAAACAATATATAAGAAGCTGTTTAAAAATTTATAAAAAATGAAATTCAAGAATATCCTGATAAAATCTCTTTCTTTGGGAATAGGTCTGGCTGCCGGAACGGTACTCATATCAAAGGTATGCTATGAAATGAGCTTTGACAAATCTTACACGGATTCAGATAGAATTTACCATATAAGGACTCTGTACAATGCCCAGGGGGAAAATACCGACTACCAGAATATATCAGGAGCCATTGCCCCAGCCATAAGACAATATGTCCCGGGAGTGGGAAGCGCCACCAGAACTACTTTTATATGGAACAGCGACAAGTTTATTGATGAAAACAAAAGAGGCATTACGGGATCGGTTATAGTGGCAGACTCATGCTTTTTCGATATATTCAGTACAGAAATACTGGCAGGGAATCCAAAGGAAGTTCTTTCACAAGCCGCCAGTGCAATGGTCTCTGAATCATTTGCAGGAAAAATGGGTGGCACATCTGAAGTCATAGGAAAAACCATTGAAAACGAAGAGTACCCAGGGTTTAAAATAACTATAGGGGGTGTATTCAAGGACTATCCTTACCACAGCACAGTGAAAAAAGATGTCCTGCTTTCAATGGAATCTCTGCACAAGGCGAGTACTGAAAACTGGCTCGGAAACGACAGATACAGAGGCTATGTGAAACTTGCAGAAGGTACGGATCCTGATATGCTTGCGCCGGCTATCCGCGAAATGCAGATGAAAAACCAGCCGCTGGACGAAATGCAGAAAAACGGCTCAGATATCCACTATTATCTTACAAGCCTGAGTGGTGAACACATAGCGGACTCTAAAGTAAGAAATGTTATGACCGTGCTTTCTGTAGTATCTATTCTTTTGGTAATCATATCATTGCTGAATTATATCCTTATTTCGGTATCTGCCATGGCTGTCCGTTCAAAGGAAATGGGAGTGAGGAAGTGCTACGGGGCAGGAAGAAGCGTAATTTATGGAATTATGGCAAAAGAAGCGACTATAGACATTTTTCTTGCCATGGGAGTTACTGCAGTTCTCCTGTTGTCATTCAAACCCCTTCTTGAAGATCTGGTGGGTGTCCCGGCCGAGGCCCTGCTCGTAGGACCGACATATATTGCTGCAACTGTTGTATTTGCAGTTGTATTTATTGTCGCAGCTATTGTTCCGGGCTACCTCTACTCAAAAATTCCAGTCAGCTCGGCTTTCAGGAACTACAGTGAGAACAAGCGCAAATGGAAACTGGGACTGCTGTTTTTTCAGACGGGAATCTGCGCCCTTCTCCTTTCCCTGATGTTTGTAATAGGGGCGCAATACCGGAAGGCGGTAAATGATAAGCCTGGCTATGAGTACGGAAATCTGCTTTGGACGGTGCTCACCGGTACTGACATTACTCTTCGCCAGGGAATTATAGATGAACTGATGCAGCTGCCTGAGGTTTCTGATGTCCAGATGTCATATTCACTTCCTTTGGACTACAGTTCAGGAAACAATATCTATATGCCTGAAGGCCCGAACAAAGATAAGGAGCTCTTCAATATAGCTGACCAATATGAAGGGACAGCAGGACTGTTCGATATGCTTGAAATACCTTTTATAGAAGGAAGGTATCCCCAGACAGAGTCTGAAGTTGCAGTAAGCGAGTCTTTTCTTAAGGAAATGGCCAAATTCGAAGACTGGAGCGACGGTGCAATAGGAAAAAGAATCTGCATTACTGAACACAGTCAGAGTCCTGAGGAGTCGTTTACTGTTTGCGGTGTATATAAAGACTATAGAATCAATACTTTGACAAATCAGGACACAAGGGCTAGCATTAAATTTTTTGCTAAGACGGGAGAAGGGAATATGCCATTTATGGCTATAAAAGTCAGTGAGATTTCACATGAGACAATGGAAAAAGTAAGAAAGATAATACAGTCAAGGTTACCAAGTAAGGAAATTGAAGTCAAGGCATATAAAGACTCGATGAGGGAGGCATACGCAGGGGAGAGAAGGATGAAGAATACTGTGATGGCAGGTTCGCTGATTTCCATAATCATTGCTCTTTTCGGCCTTACAGGATATATAAGAGATGAATCGCAGCGCAGAAGCAAGGAAATGGCTATCAGAAAAATAAATGGAGCCACAACTAAGGAAATCTTAAGTGTCTATATTGTCGAGATATTGAAAATAAGCATTATAGCCATAATAATGGGTAACATCGGAGCCTGGTATGCGGCATCAGTATGGCTTGAAAACTTCTCGGAAAAAGTCACTCTTTCACCGCTGTTTTTCATATCTGCAGATGCTATAATTCTGACACTTACCATATCAGGGATAGTTACCGGTACCTTCAGAATTGTCCGCAGCAACCCTGTCGATTCACTGAAAAATGAATAGAAGATTAGAAGCTGTTTGATTTTTGTCATCATAAAAGAATTAAACAGCTTCTTAAAATTACCGGTATGAAATGCAAAAAAATCGGGGGGGGGGAATTATATGAATATTTTTTCTAACTTAGGAGTTGAAATTTGGAAGTGATTATGAATGAGCTTCTTAATAACTTATCGCTTATGAAAAACCTTGCCATTCTACTATTGTTCCTATTTTCTGCATTTGCAGATATGGAACTTTCGGCCCAAGTTGTCCTTGACTTTTCGCAATATGAAGCATTGTCAACGGCGACATTGAAATTCAAGCTCGTAGATGCCCAGGATAAAGAACCGCTTCCTTATGCAAGCGTGTATCTGATACCGGAAAAAGATTCCACCATTGCGCATTTCGCACTGTCAGATGAAAATGGAATTGTCCGGATTGAAGAAATCATCAAGGGTAAATATAAAGTCAATGCCGAGATAGTAGGTTACAAGCCTTATTCGGAAACTAAGGAAATAAACCGCTGGGAAGTGGATTTGGGAACTGTTGCATTGGAAATTGACAGGGAACTGCTCGATGCCGCCAAGGTATCAGCCTCCGGAAATGCAGTCATGATAAAAGGGGATACCCTCGTCTATAATGCCTCTGCTTTTCACGTTGGCGAGAACGCTATGCTCGGTGACCTGCTGAAGAAAATGCCGGGAGTAAAAGTGGATGATGACGGGAGTGTTACAGTCAACGGGGAAAAGGTGGACAGAATCACTGTCGGAGGCAAGACTTTCTTTTTCAGCGATCCTACAATGGCTGTTACAAATCTTCCGGCAAAGATTGTCGAGAAAATCCAGATAGTGGATAAAGAAAAAGATGCAGCTGAGTTTTCCGGAGTCAGTACAAAGGATGACAAGGAAAAGGTGATGGATGTCGGACTGAAAAAAGAATTCAGCAAGGGATGGTTCGGGAATATTTCCGCCGGAGGAGGAAGTACGGTAGCATCTGATAGCTATGACGGCCTTTCGGACAATACCGGTGGACTCTACAGCGCCAATGCTCTGGTGGCAGGATATAATGAAAAAGACCAGCTCACTATAATAGGTAATGGAGGCAATTACCGGAGTTCTTCTTCCGGTATGGTTGTGTATGATGAAGCCAGTGATGATTTTACCGGCTGTCCCGGTATAACGACATCGGCAAAAGGCGGTCTCAACTACAATACTGAGCGGATTAAGGGCCTTGAATCAAATGTAAGTGCCAGCTATACCTACAGTCATAAGGACAGCAGGGAAAAATCTGTCCGGACATCATTCATACCTGACGGGAATGACCTGATTTCAGAAAGCGGATATGAAGGAGCAGGGGAGGACCAGAAAGTCAGCGTTGATCTGGAATTCGAGAAAAAGGATATGAATAAGGTGCTGTTTCAGCTTAGACCGAATTTTACATATTATAAATCATATAGGAATCAAGCCTCTGCTGCAGTTACAAAAGATGCTGACAAAGAAATGAATAGCAGTGCAACATCTTCATTTTCAAATCTTAGCCGCTATACAGGTAAAGCCAATCTGATGCTTGGTGTAAAAGATTTCGGGAAAGCCGGGCGCAGTCTTATATTTAACGGTTTCTTTGGATATATGGGTATAGGAGGAGGCAGCTTTGAGCAGAACAAGACAGCCTACTCATCATCTGTCATAGAGTCAAAGCGTATTGATTATGATTTGAGAGGCAGATATTCAAATGTTAACGCCAATTTAGCTTATGTAGAGCCGATAGGGGAGAAATGGTCAATAGAAGTCCGGTTTTCAACTACATATTCAAACAATTTAAACGACAAGGACGCGTCTGATGCAGATAGTGGAAGTCCGAATCCCTATTATTCGACTTATTCGAAGAATATTGACCTTCTTTTTAGTGAGAGGCTGCTGGCTCAGTATAAGAAGGACAAGACCCGGGTTTCTTTCGGTGTGCAGGCAGATCAGGACAGAAATGAAACAGTGAGCAGGATTTCGGGAGTAGAAAGCAAGACCGGATTTGACCAGTGGATTCATAATTGGTCTCCATTTGCAGATATCCGATTTTCAAAGGAAAAACTTAATTTTCGCTTTTATGTAGCAGGAAACTCATACAGACCTTCAGGGGCATTGATAGTACCTGCTTTGGATATTGCCAATCCAATTCAGATAACTGCCGGAAACATATATCTCAGACCGCAATACCGGCAATACTTATATTCTTCGTTCAGATACAGTCATCCGGAGAAACAGGTTTTTGCTTCAATTTATATAAATGGCAATCTGGAACATTCCAAGATTGTAAACGCCAGCTGGTTTGATGACAACGGTGTAAGGTACGCCATCCCGGTGAATGCAAAAAAACCGGGAATGGACTTTGGAATTTCTGCAAATGTATCCTTCCCGCTTGACAATCAGAAAAATCTCACCTTGGGTATTTTTCCTGGGATTTCCGTCAGTAGGGAAGTCGGCTATCAGGCAAGGGGGGTATTGCCTGGACTTAACAAGGAATCGTTTGATTATAAGGAAACTATATCAACATTCTGGGGAGATAGACATGGTAATTTATTCTATAGCGGGCAAAGCGGATTTGCTGAAAGCAGGACAAGGACATTAGGGTACAGACTTACTGCTGATTTGACGTATTCACTCGATAATTTCGATATAAATGTTTCAGGTAGCGCGGACAATGAAATAAGCAAATACTCTCTGGACGCGAATGCGAACCTAAACATATGGAACTTTG
>URDD01000099.1 GCA_900546395.1 uncultured Bacteroidales bacterium
CTGACTACATCTATAGGTATAGAATGTGTGGTTGGCGAGAAGACAAGTGTGGGACTTATGTTCATGGGGCATATAAACCCTTATGGAATGAAATCCAAATTTCTTGCTTGTCAGCCTGAATTCAGATATTGGTTCGGAGGACGTCCGCTTGTAAGGGAATTTATCGGAGTTACTGCAGCTGCAGTAGCTTATAACACGACATTGAGAGGCCAGGTATATGACGGATATTCATTTGTTGCCGGGCTTACTGGAGGCTATGCCTTCAATTTAGGCAAGAGATGGAATCTGGAACTTACTGCAGGAGTGGGGATTGCTACCTTTTTCCATAAGCAGTATAGTGCAAGAGATAATTATCCGGCTTACGAAAGACCAGGAACAGATGAAGTGAATTCACATGGTTACAGAATAATTCCAGTCAATCTGGGTATAACCTTTTCTTATATAATCCTGTAGTGAGATGAGAAAAATTTTGGGAATATCAGTTTTATGTGCGTTATGTCTCTTGCGTGCAATCCAACCTTCTTGCGCACAGGAGAAGAAAATAGTGTCGGGTCATATCACAAACAGCAGTGATGAAGGGAAACCTATATCTGATGTCATTATATTTGCTTACAATACAGTTGCCGAAGCGGAGGATGCATATAATGCTCTAATTGAAGCAAGGAGAACCAAAGGTTATTTCAATGCCGGCTATGTGATTGAAGCATATCCGGATTTAGGAGGATATTATGAAGTTCTCGTACCTGAAACCGGGGCACTCCTATTTTATACAGGCATAGCAGATCCTGTTCTGGAAAAAGTCAATTACAGACTTGAAATTAATGTATCCTTTGCACTGAACATCATGCTTGAATCCTCAAAGATTACAGCAGGTACCTATGGCAGGATGGTAAGAAAACCTCCTGTAATGAGAGGAAATACAACAGTGTTTCCAGTCACCTACAGATTCCCGGCTGAAGAATACGGCAAGTCAAATGCCAGGCTCGTGAAACAGTCTTCACTTACGACAGGAAGTACCGGTGCTGGAAAGACTGAATTTTTCCCTCCGATTGTCCATGACGGCAAAGAGTATCACAGAACCCAGCTCAGGAGAATGAACTATGAAGGTGAAAACGACCCATTATATATGATAGCAGAGCATTCGGAGCCGCTTTCAGATTCTCTTGTTTCAATTTCCTGGGTCGATTCAGTCGATGTATCTTCTACAGACAGCCGCAATCGTCTGAAATGGGAACTTTGGGTGGAAGACTATAACAGAGTGGTATATGCAGATTCAGGTGTCTTCCGTACAGACAGAATAGTGCGCCCTATGCAGTTTCTGGAATTTCCTTCGACTGGATATGATCTTGATCCTGCCAGGTTTATGAAAAAACCCAGAAGAGAGAGGCGTAATGTTGCAGGAGACATATCGCTTACATTCCTTATAGGAGAAGCAAGGTTTGACCCGTCAGACACTGCCAACGAAAAGAGTATGGAGAAACTCCGCGCAGAACTTACAGAAGCTGTCACAGACGAGGGTTCATCCCTTAAGGAATTTCATATAGACGGAACATCGTCTCCTGACGGTATATATTACAAGAACCTTAATCTTGCAAAAAGAAGAATGGCTTATGCCATGGATCGTGTAACATCCTTCCTTCCGAAAAATATAAAGGATCGCGTCTATATGACATCCAAGGCATCTGTTGAACCTTGGTCAGCTGTTGTGTCTATGTTGGAGAAAGATTCCCTGATAACAGAGGCATCCCGTTTAGGAGAAATTATAAAAGCCAATGAAGGCAAGCCGGACAGTCAGTTTAAGGCGATAAGAAGCCTGCCGTATTACAGGACAGTGATCGTTCCTTATCTCCAGTCACTGCGTAAAGTAAGGTATTCTTTCGTGACTGAAGTCTATAGGGAACTTACTCCGGAAGAGATATATTCAGTATATATGACTGATAAGGAAGCTGGTCTGGAGAGAGAGTATGCTCTTTATGAGTATTGGCACCTCTTCAATATGGTAGAGGACAAGGCGGAACTGGAAAAACTTTATAGAAAAGCATGCGAGGTATCTGTAAAGACAGAAGCAAAACCTTGGGCTCTTCCGGTAAACAATCTTGCTGTAATTGACATTCAGAAAGGAGTTGCCGATACTACATATCTGTCTGAGTTTCTGGATTTGCGATTTCCGTGTGATTATGTTATCAGAGATATGAACAGACGTACAGAGGAACTTGTAAACCCAAGTGCAGCAGTAGCCAATATGACTGTCATGTGTCTGATGCTCAAGGATTATGAACGAGCTTATGAACTTTCTTCAATGCTCCCGTCTTCCTATGATACCCTTAAGGCGGCGGCATGGTGTATGGCAGGTAATTATGATGACAGTTCAGATGAAGGAAGTAAATATTATAAACTGATGAGGAGATATTCTCCTCTGAACAGAGTTGTGATGAATCTGGCAAGTGGAAATATAGGGCTTGCAAAAGTAGCTCTTAAGTCGCTTCCTGCTGATGATCCGGTCACCAGGTATATCTCAGTTCAGATTATGTGCTATGGAAAACCTGATGCATCTGCATCTATGGATTTTGAAACGTATGAGCAGGCTCTTGAAAACCTGCTGTTCTGTTTCAAGGCTGATGCCTCATATATTGATATGGCAGAGCGTGACTATATGATCAGCGAGGATTTGTATAGAGAGGCAAAACGTCAGTATGAGATTGAATACAAGTAGTTTAAACGATAATATTATAAATAGGAAATGAAAAAAGCATTTATAACCATATCTGTTTTTCTTGCAGCGGCAGGTTTTATGACTCCGCAGAGTTCAGCTAAATCAGTTGCAGAGTCTGATACAGTGTCTGTCAATGTATTGGATGCTTCGGATTACAGTATGATGAAACGCTGGAGGCCGGAAGCAGAAGTGCCGTTCAAGAAAGGGAAATTTTCTGACAATTTGTTTTTCGGTGTAGCCGGATCCGGATTCAGAAGTGTTTATTCAGGATACAGCGGCGGCCCCCGTTTTTCGGTTCATGTAGGAAAGTGGTTCAATCACCACAGTGCACTCCGTATTTCACCAGGTGTCGGATATTATTTTGATAATCAATCAGGAGCGCGCATCAAGCAGATAGATGTAAAGGCTTCATATCTGTTAAATATTACCTCATATCTTAAAGGATACCGCCCTTCAAGATTCTTCGATGTTTCGGCAGTTGCAGGTGCAGGATATTCGTATTCCTGGAAATCAGTTAACAGCATACATTCTGTTTCTGCACACCTTGGTTTGAACTTTGATATACATATACTTAAAAACACCCACCTGTTTTTCGAACCTGTAGTGGATATGGCGATAGACGGACTCGGACGCCCGGCAAGCGAAATATCAAGAAGGGTCATGCCATTCTTCTGTGGAACAGTAGGACTTAGTTATCTTATTGAAAATGACAGCCGTGATTTTCTTCCAAGAGGCAACTGGTTCGTATATTTGGCCGGGAGCACGCAGTTGCAGATTTCAGATAATGCTCTGAAAAATCTTAGTGTAAAGGATGCATTCGGCGGACAGGGAGCAATCGGTGTGGGACACAGATATTGGGACTGGTTTGCAGTAAGGCTTTCTTTAGCATACTCAAACAGTAACTGGGACGTAGAACTGGATGGAACACCGCTTAGGGCAAAATATGCAGTAGGACGTCTTGAGGCAATGCTTGATCTGGTATCCCTTATAGGCAAAAAGGATGACTACCGCTTTTCATTCTCCCTTATGTTCGGACCTGAGGCCGGAGTGATGATGAAAGACAAGATTGGCAGGAGAGTCATTCCATTTGTAGGAATGACAGGCGGAGTACAGCTCAAGAGCCGTCTTTCAGACAGATTTTCAATATTTGTTGAGCCGCGCATGTCATATGTGCCTTATCCGGCATCTACTGGAAAAGCTTTTCCTGCAAATGCCAACTACTCTGACGGACTGTTCAACTGTAACATCGGACTCGAATTTGATATTTTATAAATATTTCCTTATAATGCCGTATATTTAATGAATAATCGATTAACTTTACATAGTCGTATTCAGCTCTATAAGAGGTTTGGGATATTTGTAAATAATTTAAGGTATGAAAAAACATTTGTCTTTTTTAGTATTGTTTATTGCAGCAAGTTTTACTTGCGGCGCTCGCAGTGTTCAGTCGGATCCGCCGGAGCAAGCGGACACTCTGGTTGTCACGAGCATCAAATGCAATAAAAAGAAAATAGATACTGAGAACTGGCCGTTCGACGTGATATACAAATCTCTGGATAAGTTCATATTCGGAGAAAGAGAATTAAAATTATTGGAGACCAGATCGCGTCCGGATGAAAATGATGTTTTTATACTTGCTGATATATCGTCCTCTGATGGTGACCGTTATGAACTGCTGTACAAGAAAAAGTCCAAAGGCAAGGTGTATATTAAGTTTTCAGATTACGAGATTACCTGCATAAATAAAAATGGAGGATGGAACGAGTTGGATAAAATGCCTTCATTTATGGGAGGCTCTCCCGAATTATTTTCCAAATGGGTAACTATGCGGCTTGTTTATCCGAAAGAAGCAGAACAAAGAAAAGTGCAAGGATGGGTAATCGTGCAGTTTACGGTACAGACAGACGGCTCCGTTACTGATGTGAATGTCTTGCATGGAGTTGATGCTTCTCTTGACAGAGAAGCTGTGAGGGTAGTGTCATCTTCACCCAAATGGTCTCCAGGGAAAAAAGACGGCAAGCCTGTCGTTGTCACATTCACCTATCCTGTTATTTTCCAATTGAAGGAGTCTTGAGAACATTGATTCCTGATATTTAAGGAAAAATCACTATATTTGCGAGATAATGTGCTGAAATGAGCATGTTATCTCGTTTTTTATTGATTAGTAATATATTATATAATATTTATGGAACTTCCAGCACAGTCCAGCAGAGACAGAGGACAAATGGTACGCCTATTGGCTTAAAAACAAATTTTTTCATTCAGAACCGGATCAGAGAGAACCATATACAGTAGTGATTCCTCCTCCAAATGTTACGGGTATCCTGCACATGGGACATGTGTTGAACAATACCCTGAATGACGTTCTCGTCCGCAAAGCCAGGATGGACGGCAAGAATGCCTGCTGGGTTCCCGGTACCGATCATGCATCTATCGCCACTGAAAGCAAGGTAGTGGCAAAACTCAAGGCTGAAGGCATAAGCAAGGAGGACCTTACCCGTGAGGAGTTCCTCAAGCATGCATGGGAATGGAAGGAAAAGCATGGAGGCATCATCCTCGGACAGCTTCGCAAACTCGGTGCATCCTGTGACTGGGACAGAACCAAATTTACTATGGATCCGGAATTGAGCGAAGCAGTAATAAGTACATTCGTTTACTTTTATAAGAAAGGATATATTTACAGAGGTGTAAGGATGGTAAACTGGGATCCTGTCGGACTGACTGCAGTCAGTGACGAGGAAGTAATCCACAGAGATACTGTCAGCAAGTTCTACCACCTCAGATATTTCATTTCCGACGGACAGGGTAATCCTACTGACAAGTTCATAATCATTGCCACTACACGTCCCGAGACCATCATGGCGGATGCGGCGGTATGTATTAATCCTGAAGATGAAAGATATCATTGGCTTAAGGGTAAGAAAATTCTTATACCTTTGATAAACAAAGAGATACCTATTATTGAAGACAGTTATGTCGAAATGGGATTCGGTACCGGATGTCTGAAGGTTACCCCTGCTCATGATGTGAATGACTATGAAATAGGTATAAGGCACAACCTTCCTGTCCTGGATATTATCGATGATCACGGACGTCTTAACGAGAAGGCTCAGATTCTTGTCGGAGAAGACCGCTTTGAGGCAAGAAAGAAAATTGAAGTGATGCTTCAGGAAGCCGGCAATCTTGAAAAAGTGGAAGACTATACATCTCCTGTCGGATACTCTGAAAGGACGAATGCGGTCATTGAGCCAAGGCTCTCGATGCAGTGGTTCCTTAAAATGGAGGATCTCGCAAAGGACGCATTGGAGTCAGTTGAAAGCGGCAAGGTGAAGCTTATTCCTGACAAATACAGGAATACATACCGTCACTGGATGGAAAATGTACGCGACTGGTGTATCTCACGCCAGCTGTGGTGGGGTCAGCGTATTCCGGCTTACTATCTTCCTGACGGAAGCTATGTAGTGGAAGCTACGGCAGAAGCTGCTCTGGAGGCTGCCCGCAAGATAAATCCTGCTCTCAACGCATCTGATCTGAGACAGGATGATGATGTCCTTGATACCTGGTTCTCGTCATGGCTGTGGCCTATATCGGTATTCGATACTCATAAGGCAGGACATCCGGATGCTGAACCGAACAGAGACCTCGCATATTATTATCCTACAAATGACCTGGTTACAGGACCGGATATCCTTTTCTTCTGGGTGGCAAGGATGATAATGGCAGGAAACGAATTCATGAATGATGTTCCGTTCAGGAATGTCTATCTGACGGGTATCGTAAGAGATAAGCTGGGACGCAAGATGTCCAAGACACTCGGCAACTCACCTGATCCGCTTGATCTTATCGCTCAGTATGGTGCTGACGGTGTGCGTCTGGGAATGATGCTCTGCAGTTCTGCTGGAAACGACATACTTTTTGATGAGTCGCAGGTAGAGCAGGGAAGAAACTTCTGCAATAAGATCTGGAATGCCTTCCGTCTTGTTACAGGATGGACCGTAGATGCTTCTGCCGTTCAGCCTGATGCTGCCGCTGTGGCTGTGAAATGGTTTACGAACAAGCTGAACCAGACATTGGAGACAGTAGAAGACCATTATTCTAAATTCAGGATTTCTGATGCGATTATGGCTATATACAAACTCTTCTGGGATGACTTCTGTGCGTGGTATCTGGAGTTGGTCAAGCCGGCATATGGTGCAGGTATTGACCAGGCTACTTATGACGCCACAGTAAGTTTCTTTGACTCTTTACTGAAAATGCTGCATCCATTCATGCCTTTCATTACGGAAGAGCTTTGGCAGAACATGGCCCCGAGACAGGATGGAGAAACCATAATGCTTCAGCGTATGCCTGTGGCCGGTAAGTATGACGCTTCTGCAGTGACAGATTTTGAGATGGCCTGTGAGGCAGTCGTTGCAGTCAGAAGCCTGCGCCAGCAGAAGAATATTTCTCCGAAGGAAGCATTCAGTCTGATGATAAAGGGAGACTTCCCGATGTCTGTTATTTCAGCTGTCAGGAAACTTGCAAATGTGTCTGAAGTAAATGAAACGGATTCGTTCGGAGATGCATCCGGAGTTTCATTCATGGTAAGGACTGTGGAGATGTTCGTCCCTCTCGAAGGACTTGTAGATGCAGAAGAAGAACTTGCAAAATTGGAGGCCGCTCTTGAATATCAGGAGAAGTTCCTTGCTTCTGTAAGAAAGAAACTTTCAAACGAGCGTTTTGTTTCAAATGCACCTGAGCAGGTCGTTGCTGTAGAACGTAAGAAAGAATCGGATTCCCTTTCAAAGATAGAGAGTCTGAAAGCGGCTATAAAATCAATTAAAGGTTAATGACTTATGAGGTCTGAGCTGGAGTTGGACATCAGGTACTATGAGACTGATCAGATGGGGATAGTCCATCATTCGAACTATGTACGCTTCTTTGAATGCGGCCGCTCTGATATGATGCAGAAAGCCGGCCTGC
>URDD01000100.1 GCA_900546395.1 uncultured Bacteroidales bacterium
GAATTATGTAACTTCACGCCTGATGAGTACTATGATTACCAAAAATCGCAGAAGATGATTTACGATTATGAAAATACAATAGACTTTGCGAAGAAGCAGGGTGAAGCCAAAGGACGTGCTGAGGGTCGTGAAGAAGGTCGAGCTGAAGGACACGATGAGAAGGCAATTGAGATTGCGAGGAATATGTTGATGGCTTCTATGTCGGTTGAACAGATTTCTTCCCTGACAGGGCTTTCTGAAGAACAGGTGCGAAAACTGTCATTCTAAGAGTAAGAGGAGGCGCAGTTGAAGAATCTGAAGCTGTTACAATAGGCAGACGTCACTATCCTATCCTCATCCTATACTGGGCGGATGAAGTCGCAAAAAAAGCCGCAAACTGGAAATTTATTTATTATAACCGGTTTGCGGCTGCTTTGTCTTCAGCGGAATCGTTCTGCTATTTGAATATTATTTCATAAATGTCAGTGCTTCCGTTTATGCTTATGCATGTTGCATCTTTATGCAGGTTTATCTTGATTGTCTGGTCAGAAGCGATATCGGACTGTATCTCATTGCCATTGCAGTCTGACTGGCGGATTGAGACTTCTCCATTATGTTTTCCTGTAAGGACTGTCATTGATGAGATTCCTTCCGGTCTGTCCATTGTTAGAGTTTCAGACTTGTAGAATGTCTGGAGACTTCTGTCAAATGCTTTGGTCGCTTCGTCCGGGTTCTCGCATCTGATGCCGAATCCGAGGTTGTCAGCGGTTACCGGGTTTATGTCAAAGGAGCGTACGGAAGCCCAGTTGGTCTTTTTAGACTCAAGCCTGCGCAGTCTGACGAATCTGGCATCTACCGGTTCTCCTTTCCACTCGATTACATACTGTCCTTTCATATCATCGATAAGTACAGTCCATTCTCTTCCGTCTTTCGAATATTCAAGAGCAGCGTGGTCATAATAGTCGACATCGTCGATGGAGTTGCGTCCCTGGAGTATCTTTATCTCTTTTACAGGTGTTATTTCTCCAAGGTCAGCTCCGGTCCAGGCGCCGTTGCCCTGTGATTCTCCGGAAGTATAGTAAGTAGTAGAGTCATTGTCAAACATCAGTTTGCTCAGCGTAGTATATACGTTAGGGAATGATCCGATTCCCTTTACCGATGAACTTTTCTTTCCTGATAGCAAAAAGTAGAATTTGTCTGACAGGTCGTCCATTGCATTTTCATAAAAAGGGTGCAGCTTGAGTGTACCGGACTTGTGGGCGTTGTAGTTGTCAATATCCGTTACGCTCATTATGTTTTCTGTATATTTATTCCAGAAATCTGACAGTTCGCCTTTTTCGTAGAGTTTGATAAGTTCCAGAGTGCGTAGCCCTCTTTGTCCCAACTTTCCGAATTCTTCAAGCCAAGGCTTGATTTCCTGAAGAAGGAACTTGTTGTTGCAGCCATTTTCCAGTTCTGCCGGAACTTTTGTTATCTTTTCAAATTCTGCTTTAAGGGCATTGAATTCTTCGTCAGTGTAGTTGTCGATTCTGAATGTTCTGGTTTCCCAGGATTCATCTCTTCTGTATCCGGTTTCTGTGTCGCAAGAATGAATTGCAAATGTCCTGTATGCATCGCTCACTTCCGGCACTTCTTCTAAAATGGCTCTTTCCCAGTTGTCCAATGCATTGTAATCTTTTACATTCCAACTATAGTCTGCAACACCGTAAAGTCCGAGTCTTGAGGCAGCTCCGTGTTCCATAGGGTTGCTGACGATGCCGCAGAGATCATTTTCTGTGAGAGATGTGTCAAGCCCGTATGCCGGTCCCAGCATAAGGATATGGCGGACATAGTCTGTGACAGGGAAGTTCCACCAGTAGAAAGATGGTCTTTTGGTTCTGGAGTTTATCCACTCCAGGGTTTCTGGTGTAAGGTCGCTGCATACAAAGTCTCCTGTCCAGAAAATATCTATTCCAGGGTCAAGTTCACGTCCGTAGATACTCAGGCTACCTTCAGAAGTCGGGTTTGCCCAAAGTTTGGAATAGTCTGTAGGACATACTATCAGAGGTCGTACATCTCCCTTTGCCTGCACAAAATCTCTGTTCAGACGATTGAGCAGTTCCGCCTGTTTCACAGGATTTGTCCCTTCTCCTGATATGTCGTCAAAGAATATTGCAAATGAACGTACTCCAAGATTGTACATAAGACCAAATTTATGCAGGAGATTATTGAAGTCTTCTTCATTCCATTTTATATCCTGTCCGGGATGTATGGCCCATACGAAATCCACTCTGTTTTTCTTGCATGCATTTACAAGTTCTGAAATTTTCTTTGCTTCATCTTCTGGATAAGGAAGTCTCCAGTTAGGGCAGCTGTGGTACGGGTCGTCTTTTGGACCATAAAGGTACGTATTCATTTTAAAACGTCCGTAAAAATCTATGAGAGAGAGTCTTACTTCGTGTGACCAAGGCGTTCCGTAGAAACCTTCCACTACGCCCCTTCTTCTAAGATCCGGCCAGTCATTGATAGTCATGAACGGAAATTTTCCACTTTGGGCAATTTGTCTGAGAGTCTGCAGTCCGTAAAATGCTCCAGTCTCGTCATATCCGGTGATGGATATTCCTTTTTCGGAGATTTTCAGAAAATACGCTCCTTCTACAGCTTTTACTCCGAGTTTTCCGGCGGCCTTTTTCCCGAAATCCACAGTCAGGGAAATTCCCTTGGATGAGTGCTTTAGAAAACTGAAATCTTCAGTAAATGAGCCTTGTCTGTCCTTTATCCGGAACAGCGCGTCTGCCGGAATGAAGCCATTCCCCTCAAATGATACTTTGTGAGGCACCGGGTTGAGCGGCATTCCTCCGTGGTCCAGCTTTTCCCCTGTTATTTTTGGGACAGTCTGTGATTCGAGTCTTTGCGATCCGAGGTCGAATCCGCTATCCTGTGCATTTGAGGCCAGGACAGATGATATCATTGCCATAATTATGGCTGCTGTTGATTTTTTCATTAATGATTGTATTATAAATATTTTCAAAAATATCGTATAAATTGAAAATGGCAAAATTTAATTAAAATTTGGTACAGTCCCAATTCTCTATCCTGTATTTTTTAAGTATTTGTTGAGGTTTTGGACATCAGTTGGAAAATTAATTCAAAATTTTCTTAAATTTGCAAGATTTGAGGAGATTCCCTTCCGGGTATGTCCTGTTTAATTCAGAATAAAAAAACGAACAGATATGTCATTTACTGATCTTTTCAAGAAAATATTCGGTACAAAGGCCGAAAGAGACCTGAAACAGCTGCAGCCTATTTTGCAGAAAGTGTTGGCTGTCTATCCTGAAATAGACAAGCTTACAGACGACCAGCTTAGGGAAAAGTCTGAAGAACTGAAGAAAATCATACGGGAAAGGGTTGCTGCCGACGAGGCCAGGATCGCCCAAATCAAGGATGAACTTGAGCAGGAACTTCCGCTAAGTCAGAAAGAAGCGCTTGCCACAGAGTCGGACAAACTGGTCAAGAAGGTGGATGAGGATATAGAGGCAGTGCTCGAAGAAATCCTTCCTGTAGCATTTGCGGTCATGAAATCTACTGCCCGCAGATTCAAGGAAAACGAATCGATAAGAGTGAAGGCCACGGAGTTTGACCGCACCTTGAGTATATCAAAGGATTTTGTGGAGATTGACGGGGATTATGCTGTATGGCACAACCACTGGATGGCAGGAGGAAACGAAGTTACCTGGGATATGGTACACTACGATGTCCAGCTGATTGGAGGTATAGTGCTTCATCAGGGAAAAATCGCGGAAATGGCTACAGGAGAAGGAAAGACGCTCGTCGCTACTTTGCCTGTGTTCCTTAATGCATTGGCTGGCAAAGGAGTGCATGTCGTGACAGTCAATGACTATCTGTCAAAACGAGACTCTGAGTGGATGGGACCGCTTTATATGTTCCACGGCCTGTCGGTCGATTGTATTGACAAGCATCAGCCAAACAGTGATGCAAGGAAGAAAGCCTATGCCTGTGATATCACTTTCGGAACTAACAACGAGTTCGGTTTTGACTATCTGAGGGACAATATGGCAGTTTCCCAAAACGATCTGGTACAGCGCAAGCATCATTTTGCAATCGTCGATGAGGTCGATTCAGTGCTTATTGATGACGCCCGTACTCCTTTGATTATTTCAGGTCCTGTTCCAAGAGGTGACGACCAGAAATTTATGGAGTTCAAACCATATGTCGAGCGTCTGTACATGAACCAGAAGACATTGGTTACAAACACACTGAATGAAGCCAAGAAACTTATTGCAGCAGGAGACGAGAAAGAAGGGGGAAAACTTCTACTCAGGGCATATAAGGGACTTCCTAAGTATAAGCCTCTTATAAAGTATCTCAGTGAGCCGGGTATCAAGCAGATTCTGCAGAAGACAGAGAATTATTATATTCAGGACAATGAGAGGGAAATGCCTGTCGTTACAGACCCACTGTTCTTCGTTATCAACGAGAAGCAGCATTCTGTTGACATGACAGACAACGGTCACGATCTTCTGAGCGGAACCCTTTCAGACCCTAAGTTCTTTATTTTGCCGGATGTCGGAAGTGAAATCGCAGAAGTAGAGAAGTCGGATATCGATGTTCAGGAAAAGCATGCGAAGAAGGACGAGATAATGGCTGAGTTTGCCTTGAAGTCCGAGAGGGTTCATACGGTGAACCAGCTACTTAAGGCTTATGCGATGTTTGAAAAGGACATTGACTATGTCATAATGGACAACAAGGTCAAAATCGTTGACGAGCAGACCGGCCGTAT
Source organism: uncultured Bacteroidales bacterium (assembly GCA_900546395.1). Taxonomy (GTDB): domain Bacteria; phylum Bacteroidota; class Bacteroidia; order Bacteroidales; family UBA932; genus Cryptobacteroides. The sequence continues at coordinate 4,760 of URDD01000100.1, forward strand.
CATGGAAGGCCGCCGTTGGAGTGACGGACTTCATCAGGCAGTGGAGGCAAAGGAAAATGTGAAGGTAGAGGCTGCTACGCAGACATTTGCCACTATTACCCTGCAGAACTATTTCCGTATGTACCATAAGCTTGCAGGTATGACAGGTACTGCTGAAACTGAGGCTGGTGAGTTCTGGTCTATCTATAAATTGGATGTAGTGGTGATTCCGACCAACAAGCCTATTGCAAGGATAGATGGAAATGACAAGATTTACAAGACGAAGAAGGCAAAATACGAAGCTGTCATCAACAAGATAGAGGAACTGACAAAGGCAGGCCGTCCTGTTCTTGTCGGTACTACTGATGTAGAGACATCAGAGCTTTTGAGCAGAATGCTTAAACTCAGGGGAATCCAGCATCAGGTATTGAATGCCAAGCAGCATGCGCGTGAGGCAGATGTCGTTGCTCATGCAGGTCAGAGAAGTACTGTGACTATAGCCACAAATATGGCAGGCCGTGGTACGGATATCAAGCTTTCAGATGAGGTCCGCAAGGCCGGAGGTCTGGCTATTATAGGAACGGAGAGGCATGACAGCCGCCGTGTTGACCGTCAGCTCAGAGGTCGTGCCGGACGTCAGGGTGACCCGGGATCTTCTACTTTCTATGTGTCTTTTGAGGACAAACTCATGCGTCTGTTCGGTTCGGAGAGAATTGCCGGCATCGTTGACAAGATGGGGCTTGAGGATAATGAGGAACTGGAAAACAAGATGTTGTCAAACTCAATAGAGAAAGCCCAGAAGAAAGTAGAGGAAAACAACTTCGGTATAAGGAAAAGACTTCTTGAGTATGACGATGTCATGAACTCTCAAAGGGAGGTTATCTATACCAAGAGAAGGAATGCTCTTTCAGGTGAGAGGGTGGAGATTGATGTCCTTAATATGATGCAGGACATGTCCCAGATAGTTGTGGAGAATGCTTCAGGCTATGATTATGAGGCGTTTGCCGAGTATGTGATGGCTACGATGTCCATAGACTTGAATTTTGATTCGGAATTCTATGCACAGGCAAAACCGGCGGAGATTGCGGGCAAGCTCTTTGAGCATATGCAGGAAGTTTACAGGAGAAGGATGGATACTATGTCGCAGAAGGCTTATCCTGTAATAAAGGAAGTTTTTGAAAAGCAGGGTGCACTGTATCAGAATATCGCAATTCCTATTTCTGACGGACGCAAGATGCTGACACTGTCTATAAATCTTAAGAAGGCTTATGAGTCAGAGGGCCGTGAGATTGCAAGGTCTCTAAGCAAAGCTATCACTTTATACCAGATTGATGAACACTGGAAAGAGCATCTTCGTGATATGGATGATTTGAAGCAGTCAGTACAGAATGCTACATACGAGCAGAAGGATCCGCTTCTTATCTATAAGTTTGAAAGTTTCAATTTGTTCAAGTCAATGCTTGAAGCCTTGAGTAAAGACATACTTTCATTCCTGTTCAGGGCGCATATTCCTCTAAGGGATGCTGCTCCGTCTCAGGCTCAGGCACCTGCACCTGCACGCAAGCCTGACATGAGCCAGATGCAGACCAGCAGGACTGACCTGGTTACAAACGGAGGGGAACCTAAGGCAAAGATGCCGGTACATGTAGATAAAACAGTAGGCAGGAATGATCCTTGTCCTTGCGGTTCAGGAAAGAAATACAAGAACTGCCACGGAAAGGGTCTGTAGGCCTGTCGTATTATTTGTTTGGATGACTGTCGGTTTATAAATATTGCAGCTATGTCAAAAAATGAGGAAAATGTAAATTCGGTAAGCCGTATTTCAGCAGGGACATCTGTTTCCGGAGAAATGTATTCTGCAAATGATATCAGGATTGACGGGCGTTTCGAAGGCCGGATTTACTCAAAAGGCCGGATTGTAGCCGGAGAAACTGCAGATATCAAAGGCAGTATCATCTGTGCCAGTATGGATTTGTGGGGAAAGATGGATGGAGATGTTTATGTCAGGGATGTGCTTTCCCTAAAAGGAGGCTCTGTAATCAATGGCAATATAAATACCAAGAAATTCATAGTGGAACTTGGAGCATGTTTTGACGGTACTTGCAGGATGATTTCAGAGGAGGATTTTCAAAAAGCAGCATCTGAGGTACAAGTTTCAGAAGCAGTGGCTGAGAATACCTCTTCAGAAAAGAAGAAAAAATAATTTTTCAGACATTTTGACAGTTACCGGATAAATATAAAATGGGGAGCCGACCCTTTTGGGTCGGCTTTCGTTGTTTTAAAGGATTGCGAAG
>URDD01000101.1 GCA_900546395.1 uncultured Bacteroidales bacterium
TTATGGTATGCTCCCAAAGACTGGGAATTGGGAACAGATTTTTCTTATTACCTATATAAGGGATATTCCAACGGATATGGAGAGCCGGAGTTTATCTGGAACATTACATTGTCCAAATCAATCAAGGCATTTACCTTAAGTCTGACAGCATCTGATATCCTGAATCAGGAAAAATCCATGTACCGTACAGTGACATCTGGCTACAGCCAGGAGTCATACAGAAACATCTTAGGAAGATATATAGTTATCGGACTGAAATACAACTTCGGCAAGATGAACGCAAAAAATAGCCAGAAAGCCCAAAGTGCAATGTTCATGGGAGTTTTCTAAACATGTTCTATTTAAAGATAAAAGTCTCCACTAAATCAAGGGGAGACTTTTCTTTATATACACAACTTAACATAATATAAATTGTGTAACAAATAATCAATAGTCAAAAAATGAGTTAAGTACAGTGATTGTAAAAGATATATTATTTTGAAATTGATTAAATATCAGTATATTTACAATTATAAACTCAATATTGTCCCTAAGCTTATGGAAAAGAATTTTGCTATATTTTTAATTACATTGCTTGCTGTTGCTCTTTCAATCTGGAATACATACAGCTTTTGCATTCAATCCGGGGATGCACCAGAGACAAGCATAGGAACAATAACTTATATTTTCAACTGACTTCTACAAAAAAAGACGAGGAATCACTTCCCCGTCTTGGATGTTTTCACAACGGAATAATCCTTATTGTGATTTGCTTCAGATAGCACAAAGTTAATAAACATATTTAGAAAACCAAATAACATTATAACTTATTATGAGAAAAATTCTTGGGCTTGACTTGGGAACCAATTCCATAGGATGGGCTGTGGTCAATACTGTAGAAGATGAAAATGGCAACTTCATATTTAACAGTATATCAAGGGCTAACAGTCGTATCATACCTATGGATCAAGCCACTATAGGAGACTTCAACAAGGGCAATTCAAAATCCCAGACTGCAGAGCGCACAAGACTAAGAGGCGTCAGGCGGATACTGGAACGGAGCCATCTCAGAAGAGAGCGCCTGAACAGAGTCTTGTCGATAACAGGCTGTCTCCCCTATCATTACGCCAAATACCTGGATAAATACGGCAAACTCATCAAAGGAACTGAACCGAAAATAGCATGGCAAACAAACGAATCCGGCAAGCCTGAATTTATTTTCAAAGACAGTTTTCAGGAAATGCTGGAAGATTTCGCCGCAAACAATCCGGAAGTTCTCCAAAACGGCAAAAAGATTCCGTACGACTGGACATTGTACTATCTCCGCAAGAAGGCTTTGACTCAGCCGGTATCCAAATATGAATTAGCTTGGATACTTATGAGTTTCAACCAGAAAAGAGGATATTATCAGCTCAGAGGAGAAGAAGAGGAAAATCCGTCAAAACTGGAGGAATATTATTCTTTGAAAGTTGTTGAAGTAATTGAAACTGAGGAGAAAAAAGGAAAAGATTCCTGGTTTGAAATTGTGTTGGAAAACGGATGGATATACCGAAGGACATTCAGTGAAACTCCTGACTGGACAGGAAAGATAAAAGATTTCATTGTCACTACAGCCCTTGACTCTGAAGGCAAGCCTAAACTTGATAAGGAAGGAAATATAAAACGTTCATTCAGAATACCTAATGATGATGACTGGACTTTGCTCAAAAAGAAAACAGAATATGATATAGACAACTCCGGAAAGACTGTCGGAGCATTTATTTATGATTCTTTGTTGAGAACTCCTTCTGCCAAAATCAAAGGAAAACTTGTCCGTACAGTAGAAAGAAAGTATTACAGAAAAGAGCTTGAAGCCATACTTGACACGCAAATCAGACTGAATCCCGAATTACAGTCAGAAGAATTGTATGTTAAATGCATTCAAGCACTATACCCCAACAATGAGGCATATCGTAACAGTATTGCAGACAGAGGGTTTAAATATCTATTTGTCAATGATATAATATTTTATCAAAGACCACTGAAAAGCAAAAAATCACTGATCAGCGATTGTCCTCTTGAAGAACGCATATATCTTGGCTCAGACGGTAAGAAGACAGCACATATAAAATGTGCCCCCAAGTCAAATCCTTATTTTCAGGAATTCAGATTATGGCAGTTCCTCTCAAATCTCAGGATTTATGAACGTGAGAGAAACATTGACGGCAGCCTAAAGGAAAATATCGATGTGACAGCTGCGTTCATACCTGACCTCAATGCTTTGGCTGACTTATTCGACTGGCTCAATGACAGGGAATCCATTGATCAGAAGGCCATTCTGTCATATCCTGGGTTTCATATGGATAAGGCCTCTCAAAAGAAGTACCGTTGGAATTATGTCGAGGAAAAATCTTATCCGGCCAACGAGACCAGGGGTTCTATGCTTAAGTCTTTGAAAAAAACAGGAGTTCAGGCTGACTTTCTTACTCCTGAAAAGCAGTATGAATTGTGGCATATTCTGTACTCAGTAGAAGACAAGATAGAAATAAGAAAGGCACTGGAAAAGTTTGCAGAAAGAAATGGTTTGCCTGAAGAATTTTCAGATGTCTTTTCCAAGCAGCTTCCTTATAAAAAAGACTATGCTTCATACTCCGAGAAAGCACTGAAAAGATTGCTGACTCTGATGAGGGCAGGAAAATATTGGAGTGACGAAGCTCTTGACAGTCAGACTAAAGAAAGAATTGAAAAAATCCTTTCAGGAGAGTATGACGAGAAGATTGCGGAGCGTGTCAGACAAAAGGCTGTTGAACTTCAGTCTGTATCTGATTTTCAAGGACTTCCTGTATGGCTTGCCTGCTATGTAATTTATAACAGACATTCAGAATCAAAGGATATTGAGAAGTGGTCTTCCCCAGATGATATTGACAGATACTTGAAAAACTTCAAGCAACATTCGCTTCGCAATCCGATTGTCGAGAGTGTCATCACGGAAACTCTCAGGACTGTCCGTGATATCTGGAAAGCGGAAGGACAGATAGATGAGATACATATTGAACTTGGAAGGGAAATGAAAAATCCTGCTGACAAGAGAAAACGTATCACTGAACAGGTTCTTAAAAATGAGAACACCAATTTGCGTATCCGTGCAATGCTTACGGAATTTATGAATCCTGAGTTTGATATCGACAATGTCCGTCCTAACTCTCCGTCTCAGCAGGAAATATTGCGTATCTATGAAAACTCTGTATTGGAAAATACTGAAATCCCTGATGATATAGATGCTATACTTAAGAAATTTGACAGTTCGGATACAGCAAAACGTCCTACTTCAAAGGAAGTCTTGAAATATAAGATATGGCTTGAACAAAAATACCGCTCACCTTATACCGGACAGATTATTCCTTTGGGAAAACTGTTTACATCGGAATATTAGATCGAGCAAATCATTCCGCTATCAATATATTTTGACGACTCATTCAACAACAAAGTCATTTGCGAATCGGAAGTCAATAAACTGAAAGACAATTCATTAGCCTATCCTTTTATAAAGCTGCACGAAGGCGAGATAATTACACTCAGCGGTGGACGTCAGGTAACAATACTGACTGTCGAGGCTTATGAAAAATTCGTAAAGGAAAATTATACTAGTCGGGAGAGCTCTGCCAAAAGACGCAATCTTCTTGCGGAAGATATTCCTGAGGGCTTTATACAGAGGCAGTTGAATGACAGCAGATATATAAGCAAGGTAGTTAAAACTTTACTGTCAAATGTAGTCCGTGAAAAAGATGAAGAAGAGGACATTTCAAAGAATGTCATAGTGTGCAACGGCTCCATTACGACACGTCTCAAAAATGATTGGGGTGTAAATGACTTGTGGAAAGAGCTGGTTATGCCTCGATTCGAGAGATTGGATTCAATGCTTCCTGGCGAGTCATTTACGGTGGTTAATGCCAATGGCAAAAGAGTGCCTACAGTACCTTTCTCCCGTCAGAGAGGGTTTGAAATGAAAAGGATAGACCATCGTCACCACGCGATGGATGCTATTGTAATCGCTTGTGCGACAAGGAATATTGTCAACTATCTGAACAATTCATCCGCCTGCCGCAATTCAAAAGTCAAACGCTATGATTTGCAGCATCTTGTGTGTACAAAAACGCATCCTGATGCAAACGGAAATTACAAATGGGTGGTGAATATGCCTTCTCCTGATTTCCTTATGCAGACAAGAACGGCTCTGGAGGACTGCATCATAAGTTTCAAGCAGAATCTCAGAATAATTAACAAGACGACCAACCGCTATGAGAAAATAGAGGACGGTAAGAAGGTCCTTGTACGCCAGACAAGCGGAGACAGTTGGGCAATCCGCAAGTCTATGCACAAGGATACAGTATATGGTGAGATTGACCTGCGCATGATGAAGTCGGTTTCACTGAAACAGGCTGTGAAACAACCTGAGAGAATCGTCAGGAAAGAGCTAAAAACCAAGCTTTTGCAGTGTACTACTGAAAAAGAGATGCTTGCACTCCTGAAAAAGCAATATCCGGAACTGTCAAAAATAGATGTCTATTACTTTACCTCTGAAACCAAAGACAGATATTTTGCTTCAAGGACAGCATTAAATAAAGATTTCAAAAAAGAGATGATTGAAAACTGCATTGCGGATACCGGTATCAGGAAAATTCTTCTTAAGCACCTGGAACTTTGCGGCGGATATCCTGAAATCGCATTCTCGCCTGACGGTATAGACAGGATGAATGCAAATATAGTCGAACTTAATGATAGAAAGTTCCATCAGCCTATCTATAAGGTCAGGAAATATGAAAAGGCCGACAAATTCCCTGTAGGTGAAGTGGGTGCGAAGTCAAGAAAGTTTGTAGAAGCGGATAAGGGAACAAATCTCTTCTTTGGTATTTATATTTCCGAGGATGGCAAACGCTCATATTCTTCAATCCCGTTGATTGATGCCATAAACCGAGAAAAGGAGGGCTTATCCCCTGTACCTGAGTCAAAAGATGGAGACAGGCTGCTATTTTACCTTTCTCCAGGAGACTTGGTATATCTACCTGCCCCAGATGATTTGGAGCGAGGATATGTGAGTGGAGAGTTGGACAAATCAAGGATTTACAAAATGGTGAGCTGTACAGGCTCAGAATGTCATTTTGTTCCTCAAATGGTTGCATGTAGCATAGTTGACAAGGTAGAGTTTTCAAAACTAAATAAGTTAGCTAGAGCCATTACAGGTGAAATGGTAAAAGAAATATGCATTCCTTTGAAGGTTGACCGTTTGGGTAGAATTACTGAATTTAATAGCAAAATCAGATGATAAAGCGTTCGTTATATTTTGGAAATCCGGCATATCTGTCCCTAAAGCTCCGGCAACTGGTAATCAGAAAACCTGATACAACGGGCGATATGCCTGATTTTGATGCAGATATGTCAGAAAGTGCAGTTATCAGGACTATTCCCATTGAAGATATAGGGCTTATAATCCTTGATTCTGCACAAATAACTGTCACTCAAGGTCTTTTGGAAGCCCTTCTTGAGAACAACTGTGCTGTAGTAACCTGTGACAGAACTCACATGCCCGTAGGACTTCTGCTTCCGCTATATGGAAACAAGGTACAGACCGAGCGTTATTCAGAACAGATAAAAGCTTCATTACCTCTTAAGAAGCAGCTATGGCAGCAGACGATCCAGTCGAAAATAAGAAATCAGGCTGCAATGCTGAAATATGTTTCAGGCTCGGAGGCAAAAAATATGCTTATATGGGCAGATGCGGTCAAAAGCGGAGACACGGACAATCTTGAAGGCCGCGCTGCAGCATTTTATTGGAAATCATTATTTATTGACAATCCTAAATTTACCAGAGGTGACAATGATATTGCAAATATAATGCTTAATTATGGCTATGCCATTCTCCGTGCGATAGTTGCAAGAGCTTTAGTCGGTGCCGGACTTCTGCCTACATTGGGCATTCATCATCATAACAGATATGATGCATACTGTCTTGCCGATGATATAATGGAGCCTTACAGGCCATACGTTGACAAGTTGGTCGTAGATATTGTTAATGACTATGGAGTTCCTGATGAGTTTGATTTGAATGTAAAGAGAAAATTACTGGAACTTCCTGTACAAGAGGTGGTCATAGATGATATGCGCAGGCCTCTTATGATTGCTGTAAGCCAGACTGTCAATTCCTTACGGAAGTGCTTTGCCGGTGAAATCAGGAAGTTGATATATCCGGTTATTTAGATACTGTTTAAGAAAATTTCAATAATGGACAGGTTCAGTGAATATCGGATTATGTGGGTTTTAGTTTTCTTCGATCTTCCGACTGATACCAAAAAAGAACGGAAGAATGCTGCGGAGTTCAGAAAACGTCTGCTCGCGGATGGTTTCATCATGTTCCAGTTCTCAATTTATATGAGGCACTGCCCTTCTGCAGAAAACGCTCAGGTTCACGTCAAGCGAGTAAAGTCTTTTTTGCCTGAATATGGACAGGTTGGTATCATCAGTATTACTGACAAGCAGTTTGAAAGTATGGAGCTCTTTTCAGGTAAAAAGCCTAAAAAATCCGGGGATACTTATGTTCAGCTGGAGCTTTTCTGATGAACCTGAGATTTATGACTATTCTTAATGCCACTCTGCTCGGCCTTCTGTTCAAAATGACAGAGTTGGCATATCTTTCGACAGCGAACTCCTGATTAAGTCTGGATGACAGGGAGTAATCATTTCACCATCAGACTCCTGACCTGTTCTTCAGAAAGCCCGGTCAGGGAAGAAATCTGTTCAACCGACATAGAAGCCATCAACATATTCCTCGCAATCTCAAACCTTTCTTCTTGACGTCCCTCTTCACGTCCTTTAGCTTCTCCTTGCTTCTTCGCAAAGTCTATCGTATTTTCATAATCGTAAATCATCTTCTGCGATTTTTGGTAATCATAGTACTCATCAGGCGTGAAGTTACATAATTC
>URDD01000102.1 GCA_900546395.1 uncultured Bacteroidales bacterium
CATCTCCATAGCGGCTTTCCTGTCCTGATATGTATACTTGAGCTGAAATGCCACTATGCCAAGTGTGGCCGCCATCAAGACTGTGGTAGTCCTCATCCATACCGGAACAAGCTGTGCTTGTGATTCCGCACCAGCACACCATTCTCCTGGCCTCGCAGCTCCACATGAGACTCCGAGAAGTATGGTATAGAGCACAGCAAGAGGCTGAACTGACAGCGGATAGGAGAAAAAAGCGAAGACAGCCGCTGCCGATGCCCCATAGGCAAAAACGCTGCCGGACTTCACGAGTGCCGATACGGAAAATCCAGCAATACATAGGACAAGGATAAGACCGGGCAGTCCAGTTTCAATTCCGACTTTAAGATATTCATTGAAGGCATATTCAGGACAGCCTGCGACACGCTGTTCCCACACTCCTCTTTCCCCGTCCCTAAAATACGCCTCTTGAGCCTCCCCGTAGGCCCCCAAGGATGTACCTGGTCCATATCCGGTAAGAGGTAAAGAAGCAACTGTACGAATTTCGATATTCCACATATGCAGCCGTCCAAGGGCAGAATCCTTTTTCAGCATAAAGACGCCGCCAACAGCAGCAAGTATGGCGACAGCGAGTGCGGCCACTACCACCCTGCGGCATCTTAACCTTTGCCAAAGATGCGTCTCACGACAGGCATACAGTAAAAGGGCAAGGCACAAGGCAAGCCATCCCGCCCGGCTCCTGGTAGCCGGGAGCACCATGAAACCAAGCACGGCCGCGACTGAAGCGACAGCAAAGGGAATGAACCTCAGCAATATCCATCTCAAGTAGGCACTTCCGTATATCTGTCCGGGACGTATCCCTGCAATGCCTTTCAGGAACGGCTTCGATATCAGCCCCATCAGATACCAGTGTCTGAGTGCATATGACGCCGAGACGGACATCAGCACTGCAATGAAACCGCCGTACGGTCCGGGATTCGAGAAACTCCCCGTCATCCCGAAAGCGGCATGTCCCGACGGACGATGCCCGAATACCTGCGACAGACCACTTACGGATTCCATCAGCAGCCATATGCAGAGCATAGCCATAAGAAACGTTTTCCAGCCACGCCCTCTGATGGATGACAAAACCTTTATGCTAAACCAGAGTAGCACGTACGGACACACCTCCTCCAGAGCAGCTTTTGACACCTCACTTTTCGCCCCTATATATGCGGATAAGGAATAGGTGCCCGCCATCAGGAGAAGCACTAAGTCAACAGATCCCCACCTAACCTTCTTCAATGAAAGCAGGGTCAATGACAGGGCCGGGACAGACAGCAGTACCGTATAATGCATCAGTACGTCTGTCCTGTATGAAGTCATGTCGCCGTCTGAGGCATGGCACAACAGCAGGACCAGCAGCACACACGATGCCGCTGTCAATACCGACCTGGATATGTAAACTGCTCTTCCCATATTTTACCGATGCACCATTGCCCTGACATAACAAATAGAACATCAGGAAAAGGTAATCACAGAAATGGAACTTTAAAAATATCCTATAACAATAGTCAATATCTGTATATAAGTATATACTCATCACTCAACTCAGGATTCACCCCATAAATTATCCGGTTTTCTTCATCGACTGCAATATACGCAACAGGAACTTCAAGGCTCAATATTTCTACAAGCCTACCATCCCATGAATATATTTCCACTATAGATGAATGACGCTTCTCTGTCTCGTCAAGGCGTCTTCCTGAGTAAAGAGCATATATATTGTCCCGGCAAGCATACATATTCTCGTAATAGATAGTGTTCCTGTCTATACTGAATTCCGTATCCGTATCATCTCCATACAGATGAAAACGGGGAGCTGACTCCGCTCCAGTACTTGACACCATACATATTCTGCCATCTTTCACTTCTCCGAATTCTATCCTGTCTATCATAAAGTAACTCCGCGCGAATCTGTTTCCTGATGAAGAAATCATATAGTCATCAAAAACTGTATAATAATCATGACCCAGTTTCCAGGGAAGAGTGTAGAATGTATTGTGAATACTGTCTTTCCTTCCTGAAACGGAACTCCAGAGTTCTGTCATTCCCCTCTTGTACCCCTGATGCTTGACCAGGTAAAGGGAATCCCCCATCCGATTAAGCTCCCAGAAAAACCTATCGTTGTCCGGAGAACGGAATATATCCCTGTAAACGAGTTCTGCCGACGTATCTGTGACTCTGTAGTACACGAGTTTGTCATTGCCGTGATCTCTGAAGCCCAATATATTGCCTGGAGTATTCTTGATAACTGACGGCATCATGCTTTCCTCCGGACCTCTACCTCTTCTGGCAAAACTATACAGGAATTCAAGTTCCGGAATAGAATACACAAAGTAAAAGTCATCGACTCCGTCACTTCCGTTCTGCAACACAATATAGTCCTCAAGCTTTATGATATTGTTTATATGCAGTATCGCTGATATCTTTACTGTGTCTGCTTCGATACACCTGGCCGCTTCTAACAGCCTATCCGCGCGTCTTCCCCTATCGCATGAAATGACGGAAAAGACGATTGTCAATATAATTATGCAGTTCCTCCACATATCATTCTAAACGTAACTACTTAGAATTTTTCAGTCGCACCACTTTTTGCACCTTCCAACGTACCTGTGACACATACAATCCATTCCTCCGCCAGTACTTCCAGTCCAGGTCAAGCATGCCCCAGGACAAGAGTACCCTCCCTCATTCCTTGCCAGTGCCTCCACATTGGCATTGAAAAGATCTGACATAGAGTTTCTTTCGTTGTTTACGTAAACAAAAGCTGAAACCGCTGCTGCCGCGAGCACGGTCACTTCCATCCTGCAGTATCTTAACCTTGACCAGAAATGCATTTCATAACAGGCATACAGTAAAATAGCAAGGCACAGGACAAGCAGCACACACGATGCCGCTGTCAATACAAATCTTAATATGTCATTCACCCTTTCCAATACTAAATACCATTCTCTTTATACTCTCGTCCAGCTCAATGAAAGAGGATTCCACTATATTTCCTTATTATTTCTCTTTCTCTGTCCAGCGTATATAATGTTCCGCTGCTGACATCAATGTCAAACACATCCGCCGGACACGGCAAGTCCAGTTTCGCAACAGGATTCCCTGTCCAGTCAAAAATCAATATTTCAGGATTGTTTTTCAAAAGGTTCATTTCCTCATACATCTTTCCGCCATCATACATTACTGCAAAAAAATCATCATAAATATTCAATCTTGTAAAAGTCTCTCTCAGACCGGTCAAGCCCCTTTGGAAAACATCGTTTATATTATCAACCCTGCTCCCATAGCATATAGCCCTTTCGAATTGACGGTCAAGAGAATATAGATATATGGTATTAAGCATTAACGAAGCTTCCACAACCACATCCCTGTCCTTATTATAACGCGAAAATGACGATAGGATATTAAACATATATCCGTCTCCTTTTACAGGGATGGACAGAGTGTTCAATTTATCCATAGAACCTGTTGTCTCCCTCTTGCCTGATGCAAGAAGATAGCGTTCCTGCCTGCTGGCGTCACCGCTGACATTTCGGCATATAAAGGTCGAATCATTGACATATAGAGTATAAAATGAATTTACCGGAACAGAATCAGCCAGTATTTCTATATCTGGATAGTCTTCATCATACAAATCATCCGGACTCCAGCATAGTAAGCTACCTTTATTGTCACTATGGACAAGGCAGGTTTTCCCATTTCGGCTGACCTTATTTACAGTACTGAAGAACGGCATATACAACACTTCTCCAAAAGCATTGCCCCGCCGGAGAAAATCTTTTGAGGCCATCCCCGTTCTAAGATTTATACTTGAAATAAACCCACTCTGATTCTGCGATGAAAGGAGCAGCAAAGTATCACATATCATCAAATCCTGAATCCCGATTTTGCCAAAATCAATTGCAGAACCTTCTGTCAATTCGTACGAATGGGGAAAGTTTTCCACATAGACAATATCATCAAACGGCAACTGGAGTGCCGACTGGCGGCACCCCGAATAAAAAACAACAGATAATATTATCAGAATTATTCTTTTAAACATACCGAAAATATCATTTAGCTAGTATGTGTTAGTTATTACATGTGTAAGAAGGGGACCAGAAATGAGGCTTACCTGGGACAAAACAACATGTCGGACAATATTTTACCTGCTGTCCGTCAGCACTTGTAATAGATTGGTAACAAACATCACCACCACTTTCATTCCTTGCCAGTGCCTCCACATTGGCATTGAAAAGGTCTGACATAGAGTTTCTTTCGTTGTTTACGTAAACAAAAGCCGAAACCGATGCAGCTACGAGCACTGCTCCTGCTGCAAGTTGAAGTTTGGTCTTCATAACTTAAAAAGCATTTAAATCTGCAATTGCTTAACAGTATAAAAATCTTCAGCATCATCCACATAATGGGCTATAAAATATAGATTTCCGTCATAGACAGACAAAAGATTTCCATATGCGAAAGACCCCATCGTGAAACTCATAATTCTTTCACCGGTTTTTCCTGCAATCCTATAAAGACTGCAAAAACGATTTTCATCTGAGAGCATATCTCCGTCTTTAATATACTTGCCTTCAGATGTCAAGATATAAAAACTATCATCCCGATTGAATAACATCAAGGTATATGAGTTTGCGTATCTATACAACGATTGCTTATTATTATCTAATTCACTGTCTATACTCTCTACCTTAAACGTATCAGAATATAAAGAAGCCACAGGCTCAGAGCCTGCCCTACTACAAGAATATTTCATAACAGACAGCTTGTCCATCGGTAAAAAGTACAAATCTCCATCTTTATAGCATAATGGAGCTGCCGACATCCATCCAAGAAGTACTTTGTGAGCAAATGTCGGGGTTCCAATGCTTTCTGAAACCTCCATTGAAGCCGTATCATAGATTTCTACAATGTGGTCATCTTTTAGTCCAGCTGGATAAATGAAAATACAATCTCCCGCAGGGAGAAAATCCCTAATTGCTGATTTATAAGAATAGTATTTTATGAAATTTCCCTTTATATCATAAACTACAAAACGCATATTCATTGCACTCCAGACATATATCAGATTTCCATCAGTACGCACAATCATCGGCATCAGATATTCTTTATCAGAATTACCGCTTGTTCCTATTTTAAATAGTCTGCGTCCGCTCATATCATACAAATAGACCTGTTCCTCAGTACACAATACAAAAGATTCTTTATCAACTACAGCAAAACTGTTCAATCTTCCAAGTACTTCTTCGTCAGACTTCTGGACAATTCTGCAAATAGTCTCAGAAGGTGCTTCCACTACTGTACTTTCCGGTCTTGAACAAGACCAGAAAGTACATATAAGTAATACCAATATATATTTCAACAGTAAAAACATGGGATTATCAAATACAGTTACTACTTCCTCCCTTTGTACAGTTAAATCCGCCATCCGGTCTATCATATCTATACCAGATATTATCCTCATAGTCTGATTCTGAATTAGTAAGTGCCTCCACATTGGCATTGAAAAGGTCTGACATGGAGTTCTTTTCGTTGTTCACGTAAACGAAAGCTGAAACCGCTGCTGCCGTGAGCACTGCTCCTGCTGCAAGTTGAAGTTTGGTCTTCATAACTTAAATTTTTAACTGTAGTATAATATTGATGCGTTAAAAACATTTGACTCTCGAACAACTATATCGAGGAAATATTCTCTGAAATATCATATAGACGCAAAATATTTAACTCATCGGAATATTTATTATCTAAATTTCCAGAGTGCCCTTTATCTAATACTGAATTTCTATGTGACATACATGTTATAAAATATTTATCACTTACACCAATAGGATATTCCCAAATAGAATCTGAGGCACATTCAGAATATGTGTAAAATGGGTTTTCTACTTCTCGAAATGATACTGTTTTGTGTTGCTTGTTTAATACGAATATATTCTCTTTACCGAATCTATACAACATCCCATAAACTTTATCTGACATTTCTGTATAATACTGTAAAAGTGTAATATACGAAGAGTAATGACTGAGATTTTTACTGAGATTTGTTCTAAACTTCTTAGGAACCGAATTTTTTCCAAAATCGAAAAAAATTCGGTTTAAGTAGCCTTTATCTATTTTATATGCATAATCGGTAACTGTGCGATGATAATATCTACCACCATCAGATACAGATATAAGAGGCAAACTTATTACCTCATCTAGTGAAACAGGGGCATCATAATATGCCAACACAGACATCTCTTTAAAATCGTGTGATGAGCTGACAAGTTCGGCATCTTCAAATTTCCCTGAATTGAATGGAGACAAGGATAATAAAAATCCACCATCTGGCAGAACTGAAATTTGATCAACTGCCACTTGCAAATTATATTGCCTACAAAATTTAAATTCCTTATCATATTCATTAACTATTGAACGACTACAGTCCAATGTATATATATGTCCTGATGAATCAATACAAAAGTCATCCAAATGGATGTATTCTCCTGGACCTCGACCTACACAATGCAATAATCCTACAGGATGGCCGGACATATCGTACTTAATGATTTTTCGTCCTAGTACGTCAAGAATATATAAGTTATTCTCACAAATTGCTACTTTTTCAATGGACTTTAAATAAGTAGAAGGTGTAGATTTAAGAATAATAGAAGATACTTTACTACTTATCGTAGAATCTGTCCACTCACAAATATCATAATCATCCCAAATCAATAAATCTTGATCAATATTATTGTTTTTCACATTGTTACAAGACAACAATGTGAAAAACAATAATAGAAATAATTGAGGCTTTATAATTCTTAAAGTCATCATACAACGTTAGTTACAACCATATAAATCCTGACAAGAAGCATATCCGATTTTACATCGACACGTCTTATTGTACTTAGGACCTGTACAACTAGAAGAATCCTCA
>URDD01000103.1 GCA_900546395.1 uncultured Bacteroidales bacterium
TCAAACACATGATACCAAATGACAAAAAGTGCGGCAACTCCGCGAAGACCATCCAGCAGGTCGTAATGTTTTTTTGTATCTGTAAAAACTGAATAGGAAAAGTTTTTCATGTCTTATCTTAAATTGAATCAGCCTCATTTCATTCAATGACAAAGATACAGTTTTTCCGGAAAACAAAAGTTTAAGTCAACAAAAGTCCGGACAGATAACCGGCTTTATCGGATTATCCGGAAATTACATCGCTGGGCTGTAAAGTTTTACCTAAGGGAGGGTTTTGAGCCGGAAGCAGAGACAGTTGACGGGAACACCGGTGAAAAGGAGTTTCTTATGAAAATGGTATCGGACAGCTTGAAGACGGATATTTAATGCGGAACTGTATCTTCCATAAAGAGTTTGCCCTTTATGAAGTTGATGCTCTGCTCTACAAACTCATATCCGCTGCTGCCTGGCTTTGCTGCTTTCAGGTATTTCTCGTACCATTCAGGGCAGACCTATAGTCTTCTTTCAGATACAGAGCCAGACCTTTGACCGGGGCTATTGTCGTGTTGTCTTTATCATTTGAAAGCAGAGAGTCTGCAACAGCTATGGCATTGTAATATTCCTTTCGGTCAAGGTATATTCTGGCTATTTTCTCATATTAATTTAGCATGAAAATAACCCGGAGCAACATCTTGCAGGCGACTCCTTTATTTTTTTCTTCCAGAAACCTGACCTGTGAGACAATGTCCCTGATGAATACATCTCCTTTCTGCACTGGTTGCCTTCTGCTATTTTGGTAAAATATTTGAGGAACTTGCTTTTCTTAGACTTATATTTGTCAGTTCTGTATATGTCCCGGAAGAGAGAATACGTGGCAGGGTGTATGCAGCAAGGTAAAGGTAATTTATTACTAATTAACAAAATAAATCTGGATGACAATGGCAGTCAAAAGGGTAGTATATATAGTTTCAGGAATATTGTGTGCTGTTCTTGCAGTTTTGGGAACAGTTGTTCCCGGGCTTCCTGTCACGCCGTTTATCCTGCTGGCTTCCTGGCTTTTCCTGCGGAGCAGCAGAAGATTACACCAAAGACTTATTGATTCTCCTTTGGGAAAATATGTGGAGGAATACCACTCGAAGGGAGGGCTTTCCAGGAAAACCAAAGTCCTGTCAATCCTTGTGGCACTTCTCACCTGTGGGGCCTCTTCCGTTTTTTTCATAACAGAGTTTTGGCTTCAGAGCCTTGTCTGTGTTGCTGGCATTTTTGGAGCCGTGATAATCTGGTTTTTTGTTCCTCTGGCAAGAGAATGAAAGAGAGGCTGGGTGAAAGGTAGCGTGTCTGTCAGAATAGAATATACAAAAATATGAGTTCGTTCAGACATGGCGCACCCGTGAAAGCATTAGGTCAGCCAGGAGGACAGCGGTTTCAGGTTCATTATCCTCTGCATCTTTCGGTTTCCATGCTACTACAAAGCGTACGGATGCTGATTTTACCATATAACCTTTGGCTTCCCATCCAGATATGGTATCATGCATTTTTGCAGATAATTTTGCAACTGGCTTACCTGTGGAAGCATCGTACAGAGTGTAGTTCCTGTATGTCAAAGGATCTCCGCCTCTTAATGACAGGATTTCATTTTTTTTATCTTTGAAGAAGTTTAAAACCACATCCTTATATGAGAGCTGGAGCATTATTTCTTCAGGTATCTCATATTCTTTTTCATCGGTAATATATTTATCAGCATGCAAGTGGTCGAAACAACTGCTGTCAGTATGTATGTACAGCCTGTTTCTTGCACGAGTAATACCTACATAGTATCTGCGCATCTGTTTATCATCCTTTTTATGATTGTCTGTTATGAGCATATAGACATTATCGAACTCCCTGCCTTTGGCTTTATGGATTGTAGATACTACAACATCAGTTCCCGAAATATCGCAGAAGTCCTCTATAGATGATTCGAATACAAATTCTTTGAAGTCACTGAAATATTTTATCCTGTTTGTCTCTTCAAACTGTTTGAGACAGCGCTTTATATACGACAGACTCTGACTCCTTCCATAAAAGGAAAAAGTCTTTTGTCTGGCTTCATTCCAAAGTTCATCGCTAATTGTCTGAGTCTGTATCCGTTTGTCGATATACTTTATGAAATATCTCATTTCAGCGATATTCCAGAAGCGCAGTCCCTCCATTGACTGTATAAGTTTGCAGTTTATTCCGTTTTTCCGTAAAAGAGCCATCATAATGACTGCCTCTTCGTTCGTTTGAGTAAGCACGCATGATGATTTTCTGTCATTGTTTCTGATTATACTTGCAGCTATAGGCTGGTACATATACTTTGACTTGTGGTGTGTTACTTCTACCAGACCTGCCTCTTTCCTCACTGGGATAATAGGCGTATGTTTTATTCTGTTGTCGATATTTTTCAGGAATTCGTTGGCAAAAGCCACTGGACTGCATGCGCAACGGTAGTTTTCTGTCATCTCGACAAAAGAACTCCCGTTTTCATTGCTCAGCAGGAACATATGGTTTGAGTCTGCACCACGGAATTCAAAGATATTCTGGTCATCGTCTCCTACTGCTATAACCCGCATTTCTTCATTATTGTGTATAAGAGCCTTTACAAGGCTGTATTCGTCAGGTCCTATGTCCTGGGCCTCGTCAATTACAAGTACTGTCTTGCCTATTTTGTTAGGTTCGACTTCGCCTTGGCTTACCATCTCGGCTGCTTTTTTGACGACATTCTGAGCATCTTCCAGATTTCCTATGCGTCCCAAAAGATCAAAGCAATAAGAATGGAATGTCTTTATCTCAACGAAATGAGCAGCATTGCCAATCAGCTCCATAAGTCTCGTTTTGAACTCCGTAGTGGCAGACCGGGAGAATGTAAGCATTAGCAGCTGCTCGTGTTTTACATCTTCAAGAAGCAACAGTGAGGCAAGTTTGTGGACAAGAACCCGTGTCTTTCCGCTTCCAGGGCCGGCTGCAACTACGATGCATCGTGAATCCTTGTCTGAGATGATTTCCAGTTGTTTCTCTGACAATTGTCCGAACAGCTGTCCGTATTTCTTCGGTGTCAGGTTTCGCTGTATTTCGATTGCCCGGTCTCCCTGGAAATATTTGCGGACAAATTTTTTGTAGTCCATCTGAAAATAGTCCCGGACATATTGCATGGCTGAATCGTAATCCCTGACCATCAGATTTGCGTATTCGCCGACAATATGTACTTGCTGGATTTTTAATTTATAGAACTCGTCGAGCATCCGGTAATCATCCTGCCTGTACCTGGATTTATTGTCTTTTATCCTTTTTATAGTCATGGCATTATAGAGTACCAGAAAGCCGCCGTCGAGTTTCAGTGCACCTATTTTCGACAAGTATAGAAGAGCCTCTTCAACATCTTCCAACTGGATATTGTCTTTATTGTCGAAAAGACCGTCGGGACTTGATTTCAATTGGTCCAGAAGTTCTATTTCCGAGAACATTACGGCTTTTTCTGTTGTATTAATATTTTCAGTGGAGGAGTCTGAAACTTTACTATATAGCCATTTTATTGTGAAGCGGCTGATTGCCAGTCGCTTTTCCGATTTCTTGACAGTAGATTCGGGATCTGTCTGAAGGTTGAGTTCCATATTATGTACGGCATCTCCTTTTCTATGTATGTATCCCTTTAATTTAAGGAAGCAGATCAGTGTTCTTATGTCTTTTTCCTTTGAAGTGCCGATGCCGCAGGTAATGGCATTTTCATTGAACTGTTTATATGAGATTTGCAATGTTCCGGCAGAAATGGACTTCAGTATATAGCGTTCGAGTTTGGCAAACCGTTCAAGGTGCATTTGAGACTTCCTCTCGGTGTCACCTGTATCCTGCAGATAAACAGATATGTCTTTGCTGTCTGCCAATATGCCTTCCTGTCTCATGCGTTCCACGACAGAGATGACTTCTTTTTTGCTGAATCCCAAAATGTCGGCAAGGTAGTCAATCCTTGATTCCGATTCCGAATCCTGAGCCTTTGCAATATGTTTTTTTGATATAAGCGACTTGATGATGCGGACAGCCTTTTCGGTTTCGTCGCGCCCGAAAAGTAATGAAGAGGCTATGCGCTCCCTGGCTTCATCTACATTTTTTACAGTTATTCCTGTGGCATACACATGAGGAACATTGTTCCCCCTTGTCAGATACCCGCTTTGCTCTAAAGTCGCCAATGCGGTGCGGACTCGGTTTTCTATGTCGGATACCGAGTCGTCCCATCCGGCGCAGCGGGCTATTTCCAAAGCAGAACAGTTGACGCTCATCCGTTGTCTGGTAAGGCCTTTTACAGCCTTCCATACTTGCTGTATTTCACTTATGCTGAGTTTTGTCTGATTCAGCAATATGAAATGTTTGTCCAGATCGTTGTCATTGTAAAGTACATAGCACTCTGCCTCAAGACTTGGATCACGTCCGGCTCTTCCAGCCTCCTGGACATAGTTTTCGAGAGAGTCGGAAATATCGTAATGTATGACAAGACCAACATCTTTCTTATCTACGCCCATGCCAAAAGCGGATGTAGCCACGATTATATCTGCCTGGCCTTTCATGAATGCGTCCTGATTGGCAATTTTTTCATCAGAGTCCATTTTCCCGTTAAAAGGTATTGCCTTGAAACCGTCTCTTGACAGTTTTTCGGCAAGCTCTTCAGTGCGTTTTGTCCGGGATACATAAACTATGGCAGGACAAGCTGATTCGGAAACAAGTTCCCTGAGCTTTGTATATTTGTCATTCTCGCTTTCAGAATGTATGACTGAATAATGAAGATTTGTTCTGGAAGCGGATGAAGCGAATAACTCCAAGTCCAGGTCAAGATTTTGCCTGAAATAGTCCCGGATATCCTGTATGACCTTTTGTTTTGCAGTAGCGGTAAAACAAGATACAGGTATCGGATTTTTACATTTTTTCAGTTCCTGGTATTTGCGGATAAAAGTGCCTATATAAAGGTAATCTACTCTGAAGTCTTGTCCCCATGAAGAAAAACAATGGGCTTCGTCTATGACGAATCTCACGACATTCCGGGCGGTCAATATCCTTTCAATCGTTTTAGAACGAAGCATTTCAGGTGAAATATACAGTAGGGAAGCATCTCCTTCCAGGACTTGCCGTATTGACATTGCCCTTGTGATAGGATCAAGCATTCCATTTATGGTAACAGCATCTGTTATACCCCTTTCAGCGAGGTTGTCAACCTGATCTTTCATTAAAGACTGCAGAGGGGAAATGACTACTGTTAGTCCGTGTAAGGAACGGCCTGCCATAAGTGCAGGTAATTGGAATGTAAGGGATTTGCCTCCTCCGGTTGGAAATATTGCCAGCAACGACTTGCCGTTGACTGCCGCTCGTGCCGCCCGTTCCTGCAGCGGCTCGCCTTCGTATGTACGGAAACTGTCATATCCGAAAAAGGATTTCAGGTTATGTACCACATCCAACTGGGAACTGCAGTAACTGCATCCTTCCTGACAACGGGTATATCGCAGAAGTTTTAAAATATATTCGACTTCAGGATAATTATGAAGGACCCATCCTGGGGTTATAGAACGGAAATCTGTAGTGTCAATGAGTGCCAATGCGTATGCCAGTCCGCAAGGATATCTGTTTACGAACATTTCAAGTTCGGCATTGCAGCAGATTTTATCTTTGTAAATTTCCTTTATCAGCTCCGGCTGGCCTTCCTTGATGTATTCAGCATTTACCATCTTCAGAAATCCGTAAAATTCTTGCTTGCCATGAAGCAGTGAGGCAAATAGCTTGCGTTTTTCCCGGGACAATGAATTCCAGCGTTCAATTTCTTCAAGAAGTAAAATTTCGGCTTTCCGGCAATCGTTTACCGGGTTGTTCATCTGGTCGCTTATCAGCTTATCATCTTTTACAAGTCTGTGATAAGGCCTTTCGGGAAACAATAGTGGTGATATATAAAGCGTATCTACCAAAACCCATTTGCAACTCGTGTCATGAAACAGATATTTTGCATCATGATGGATAATGTTGTGGCCGCAGATATATTCTACATCACTCAGAAAAGAGAACAGTTCTTCTTTTGAGGCTTTGTGGAATGTCTGACCGTCTGGTTTAGTTGCTCCGATGTCGTGGATTTTATGGTCGGTCAATCCGGTCTCAATATCTATAAAGGCATATCTTGTTGACTGATAAGATGCATATACTGTCTGAATATTTCCATAGTCTTCATCTCTATCTCCGGCTTTCATGCTTCCTATCAGTTTGCTCCATATTGACATATGCAATATATAATTACAATATAACTCTAATCAGTTATATTATTGGTTATTATTTAGTGCTGTATCCTTGCTATATGCCACAAAGATATAAAGAAAACTGTAACACAGGGTCGTGTCAGGCGGCTTTTATGCAGGTCAGATGCCTTTATGAATGAAAGAATTTAAAGATGCCGGGCGATTTTTTCAAGCAAGGCCAGGTCTGCAGGAAGCCACTTGACGGAGTCCAATGTCTCCTTGGTAAGCCATGCAGATGCTTCGTGCTCGTTGAGGTGCAGGGATTCTGATTTCAGAGAGCAGATAAAGCAATGCATTGTCAGGTGAAAAGCAGGGTAGTCCCATTCTACAGTATCGAGCAGTTGTAAAAAGCAAGTTTTCAACCAACAATTTTAAGAAAATAAGGATTCTGCAGTTTTCGGAAACGAGGTTCGGCAGT
>URDD01000104.1 GCA_900546395.1 uncultured Bacteroidales bacterium
ACTGCTCTTGTAATGCTCGGATTCACCAAAGCCAATGTAAACAAAGCAGTCTCCGCCGTACTGAAAGAACAGCCTGATGCCAGCCTTGAAACCATAATCAAACTTGCACTTAAGCGTCTTTAAAATATATACGGATAGTTTTTAAAAAAACTCAGGGGCGTGTTCCACGTGGAACACGCCCCTGCTTTATATTCCTTCAATAATGCCACGCACTGAACGGAATCAGAACATCAGGCATGAAAATATTCGCTCAAAGTAAAGACAGACTCTCCCCTACCTTCCAAAATAAACTAAAAGAACAGAAATATCAGCAGGAGACACTCCGGAAATTCTTGATGCCTGTGCAATAGTTTTAGGTGCATACTTTTTAAGTTTCTGTCTGCATTCTATTGACAAACTCTCGACTTTATCAAAATCGAATCCTTCCGGAATAATCAAATTTTCAAGGCGCATTATCTTTTCTGCAATCTTCTGCTCCCTCTCAATATATCCGGCATACTTCAAAGAAATCTCTATTGATTCCATTATTTCCCTTTCGGTATTCCTTTTAATGAATTCGTCCATCTTAGAAAGTTCTACCTTCTCTTCAGGCAAAGGATAACCGCAATTCCACTTCAGTATTTCCAAAGCATACTGCATCGCATCTGAAGAAGACTCCTCTTCGCTGCAAAAAACCGAAGTAATTTTTTCTCCTTTATTTAATTTTTTCAGCACTTCGCCATAAAAGCATTCACGAGAGTTCTCCTTTAATAACGGAATTCCAGAAGTGACAGATGACCTGAAATCCTCTCCATTCTCCAACACTGTTCCACGTGGAACAATCTCAAACAATGTTTCTACTTTTACATCAGGCCTGCTGATCAAATCAGAATACTTCTTTTTATTCTCTATCTTCGCAGATCCTATTGATTCAAGATAAGGATTTACTCTTTCAGGCTTCACTGAAGATGTCATAAAATAATCCTTATATTTCTCTACAGACTCATACTTGCGCATTGTATAGTCATACCGGAACTTGTCTGCCAATCCTATTTTATAAGA
Organism: uncultured Bacteroidales bacterium; assembly: GCA_900546395.1. GTDB lineage: Bacteria > Bacteroidota > Bacteroidia > Bacteroidales > UBA932 > Cryptobacteroides. Next base: position 1,042 of record URDD01000104.1, read on the forward strand.
AACCGGAGTAAGTCTTAAATCCGCATTATCCTGCCTAAGCAGAATACGGTATTCAGCCCTTGAGGTGAACATTCTGTACGGTTCATCAACACCCTTTGTTATCAGGTCATCAATAAGAACACCGATATAAGCCTGATCTCTCTTAAGAGTAAAAGGCTCCTCTCCCCTGGCCTTGAGGTGAGCATTGATTCCGGCTATCAGACCTTGGGCGGCAGCTTCCTCATAACCAGTAGTCCCATTAATCTGACCTGCAAAGAAAAGATTCTCTATATCTTTCAACTCAAGTGTCGGCTTCAGCTGTACAGGATCAAAATAATCATATTCTACAGCATAAGCCGGACGATATATCTTTGCATCTTCCAAACCCTCTATAGCATGCAGCGCATCCAACTGGATATGCAGAGGAAGAGACGAAGAAAATCCCTGAAGATAATACTCATTGACAGATCTACCTTCAGGTTCCAGGAATAACTGATGTGAATCCTTATCAGCAAAAGTCCTCAGCTTATCTTCAATACTTGGACAGTATCTCGGACCTATTCCTGTAATCATACCGGAAAACAGAGGAGAATCTGCAAAGCCGCTTCTGAGAATATCATGAACATTATTATTGGTATGAACAATAAAGCAAGGCATCTGCGGAGTTCCGTTCTGGACGGTAGATAGGAAAGGCAGATAGGAAAACTTTTCCGGAGTCTGATCTCCATCTTGTCTTATAAGTTTTGAAGTATCGACTGAAGAAATATCTATTCTCGGAGGAGTACCTGTTTTCATTCTTGCTGTCCTGATTCCCATCGAGACAAGCTGACCTGTCAGGCCATAAGAAGACAACTCCCCTATCCTTCCTCCTTCAAACTGATTCCTTCCAATGAAAAGTTTGCCGTCCAGAAAGGTTCCAGCTGTCAGGATAACTGTCTGAGAATTGAATTTTGCTCCCGTAGTCGTACAACAGCCCACAATACGCGAACCTGAGAAGGATAAGCCAGTAACTGTATCTTGGTAAATATCTAATTTACAATTAGTTTCAAGGATTTTACGCCAATTTATACAGAACTGCAATTTATCACATTGAGCTCGAGGACTCCACATAGCGGGTCCTTTGGACCTGTTGAGCATCCTGAACTGTATAGTCGAAGCATCTGTAACAATGCCAGAATACCCTCCCAGAGCATCTATTTCCCTTATTATCTGCCCCTTAGCTATTCCTCCAATCGCAGGATTACATGACATTTGGGCAAATTTGTTCATATCCATTGTAATAAGAAGGACAGACGAACCCATATTTGCTGCAGCCATTGCCGCCTCACAACCTGCGTGTCCCCCTCCTATTACTATGACATCATAAGTTTTTACCATATTATATATATTATACTTTCACAAGCATATAAATTATCAAATACTCACCTTAGACAAGTTCTCGCAGCGAAAGATAATAGTTTTCCTTTTTTCTCATTTCAGCTACATCCCCGTCAGTATGATCGTCATAACCTATCAAATGCAGTATTCCATGCACGATAACCCTGTTCAACTCATCCTTGAAGTCAGTACCGTACTCAAGAGCATTTTCCCTGACGCTGTCAACACTTATAAAAAGATCACCTGACAATTTATCACCTTCACAATAATCAAAGGTAATGATATCTGTAAAATAATCGTGCTGGAGATACTTCTGGTTGACATCCAGAATATAATTATCAGAACAGAATATAATGGAAATATTCCCTATTCTTCTGATTTCACTTTCCGCCACAAGTTTGAGCCACTTGTTGTTTACTGTCTTTCCTTTAAAGACAAAATCGGTGTCTTCAAAATAATAAAGTATCATAGTAAGGTATTTTCTGCAAATTTACAATTTACAGCCCAAAAATTATGAAATAAAAAATATAATTTTTAACTTTACGCCGCTAAAACGGAAATAAATACAAGTAATATGGAGATTAAAAAGTCACCGAAAGCCAATCTTGAAAATAAGAAGCTGCTTTTTACAGAGATTGGTTTGATATTGGCTCTGCTAGTAGTCTATTTTGCATTTGAATGGAGCACAGCAGAAAAGCAAGTAGCAGTTCTTGAGGACACTACTCAGGTTGTTGAAACAGAAGAGATGGTTCCTATCACACAGGAGACACCTCCACCTCCACCATCAGCACCTAAGATTCCTGTACTTTCAGACCAGATTGACATCGTTGACGATGAAATCCAGGTTGATGACGATATGTTCATGAACCTTGAAGACGATTCCAATATGGGAGTCGAGATTATGGACTACGTTGAAACAGTCGAGGAAGAAGTTGTTGAAGAAGAAGCAATTCCATTTGCTTTCGTAGAGGAAAAGCCATCATTCATGGGCGGCGATGCAAATGCTTTCTCTAAATGGGTAAACGAGAGACTTGTCTATCCGGAAATAGCAAAAGAGAACGGTGTATCAGGACGTGTAACTCTTCAGTTTACAGTAAATACTGACGGTTCAGTAAGTAATGTGAAAGTACTCCGCGGAGTTGACTCATCTCTTGATAAAGAGGCTGTCAGAGTAGTCTCTATGTCACCAAAGTGGACTCCTGGAAAACAGAGAGACCGTGCTGTAAAGGTAACTTACACATTCCCTGTTATCTTCCAGTTGAGATAATTCACTTGAACTGAAATTGAAGGGTCCGACCAAAATATAATTTTGGCTGGACTCTTTTTTTATCAGGTTTTACCTAATTATAGAAGTAGAAATCAATCAGTTGAGAAACTTATGATAGAAAGGAAAGAAAAATACATAGAAAAAGCTATTTTCGTCGGCGTTATCAAACAGGGAGATGACGAACGCCAGGTAATGGAATATCTTGATGAACTTGAGTTTCTTGCAGAGACTGCCGGAGCCAGGAGTGAAAGGAAATTTATCCAGAAAGTTGACAAACCTGATTCAAGAACATATATCAGGAGTGGAAAACTTCAGGAAATTAAAGAATATATAGAGGAGAATGAGACAGATGTTGTAATCTTCGATGATGAACTCTCCCCTACCCAGTTGAGAAACCTTGAAAGGGAGCTGTCCTGCAGGATACTTGACAGGACCAACCTGATTCTGGATATATTCGCACAGAGAGCCAAGACAGCATACGCAAAAACACAGGTTGAACTTGCCCAGTACCAGTATCTGTTGCCGAGACTGACACGAATGTGGACTCACCTGGAGAGGCAGAAAGGAGGTATAGGAATGAGAGGTCCCGGTGAAACCCAGATAGAAACCGACAGACGAATCATCCAGGACAAGATATCAAAACTCAAAGAGCAGCTCAAAAAAATAGACAAGCAGATGGCCTCACAAAGGGGTAACAGAGGGTCTCTTGTAAGGATTTCCCTTGTAGGATATACCAATGTCGGAAAAAGTACTCTTATGAATTTGCTTGCAAAGAGCGATGTTTTTGCAGAGAACAAACTGTTTGCAACCCTTGACACCACTGTAAGGAAAGTCGTAATAGAAAATGTCCCTTTCCTGCTGAGCGATACTGTGGGTTTCATAAGAAAGCTGCCGACACAGCTTGTTGAAGCGTTCAAGAGTACTCTTGATGAAGTCCGTGAAGCTGATATACTGATGCATGTGGTAGATATCTCACATCCGAACTTTGAAGAACACATGAGAGTAGTAGAAGAGACTCTCCGCGACATAAAGGCCATAGACAAGCCTATATTCGTAGTTTTCAACAAGGTTGATGCATACAGATACGAAGAGTATGATGAGTTCTCATTAGAGCCTAAAAAGCCTGTCAATTACACCCTTGACGAGTTCAAGAACAGCTGGATAGCAAAAGAGAATACACCTTGCATTTTCATCTCTGCCAAAGAGAAAATAGGAATAGACAAACTGCGTAGCGACCTATACAAGATGGTGGCCGAAATCCACGCAGGAAGATGGCCGTTTGACAATTTCCTGTGGTAAAAAAATGTTGGAGAAAGATCAGTCTGAATTGAAATTACATTTAAGGTAAAATCAATCCAGACTGATTTACTTTTACGCATCTGCTAAAATCTCAGTCCAAAGAAAAAATTCAGTCTGAAATTTCTGTTAATCGGAGTTGTCATTCCTACTTTTGATATAAATTCATCCCTATAACTTAAGTCAGCACCGAAAACATACCTGTCATTAAGTGCATAGGAATATCTGAGTCCGAAATCCCAGGAAAATGAATCAAGGCGATACATGTCCATATCTACTTTGACGTCAGTAACGATAGGGCCGTTCATTATTATATCATTGTACCTGACTGTGCTTATATCAAACAAAGTATAGCCTAATCCGGCAAATAAAGACAACCTACTGCCTCGCGACGATATGATATGAAATACCGGTCTAATAGTAAGTTCAATAGTTCCCTGCCTGTACCATGAGTTAGCATATGCTTCATCCTTCTCTGTTGCAGCCAGCGCCATCATATGTTTCCTAATAGAATCATAGCTCCACTCTGATCTCATAAAAGAAGGCAGACTGTTCAAATAGGAACCACCGAACTGCAACTCTGCAGACAGCCGCTTTAGGAAATCACGCTGGTATATAAAACCGAAATCAGCTGGCGATTTCATACTTATTTTAAATCGCTCATAATGTGAAAAACTTCCATATCCTACACCTCCATATATCATTACCGTGTTTTTCCTGAACGCTATTTTATCTTTTGCAGAATCAGAAAATACTGGAAGAGATACTATGATAAAGAGACATGAGAATAAAACAACTCTAAACCTTTTTAAAAAGGTACAGCACCTTGATTTGAAAATAAAATACATAATTGCAATCAATAAGGTAAGTTGGTTTTAATCATAATTTATTGTTTTGTATTAAGATTTGTACTGCAAATTTATATGTACATTCAGGAATATCTCGTACCTTCCAGCAAAAAAAATCTCTCCACAACCAATATAAAACACTGAAAATCAATATCTAAAAAATTAAATTTCTCCACACATTCTCCCCTTACTATAAATACGATGCTAAATATTAGAATTTCTATTTTTTAAATCACTTTTCATAGATGATAGGAACAAATCCTTGAATGGTGAATCTGAGTTTAAAATCTTATTTTTAAGTGACTATATCACATTGAATGTACCTCCTGTAGCACTTTCGATTGTACCACTTCAGAAGATGTCGCTTTCGGTTCGG
>URDD01000105.1 GCA_900546395.1 uncultured Bacteroidales bacterium
TGAGACATATTCTTGAACAGATACATCCATTTGTCACAATAAGTTTCCAGTTCATCCTCTCCCTTGTCAAATCTCGCCAGTTCAAGGAATATGAACTGCAGCTTGTCATGAAGAGGCTCGCCGCTTTCATCTTCCTTAAGTCTGTATGATGAAAAATACCTGCTTTCATCCCATCCGGGAAAATGTGTCATCGGGAAGTTCACCACCGCTATAAACCTCACAGGTTTAAGACGGAAATTCCATCTGAATACAGCTGCATCGCCGTGTGTCTTTCTGAACTCCTCTTTGGCAAGAGCAGCCTGGTTCAGAATCGGATAGCTCGCGTAAAACAGAGACCTGTCACGGAAATACTCCTGCTGTGCAAGCTGCATCTCGATTATGTATTCCTCACCGGACTTTGTCCTTACTGCAATATCGAATACAGCCCTCCTGTCATCTGCCGTAGGCCCCAAATGTTCCGTATTCTGGAAGGTCACATCTTCAATATCACCGTTCCCAACAATCCTGTTCAGGAATGCAATCAGGATGTCCTTGCACTCCTCGCTGCCGAAAATCCTCTTGAACATATAGTCGTTCGTCAGGTTCGCATACCCTTTCATCTGTTTCATGCCGTTCATCTCACTCAAGTTTTACAAGTAACTCAATTCGTTAATATTCGAAGATTTGTACAGTACTTGCGTAACTTCTTTCACACCGCACAACCTTCTATTATGTTATCCTTTCCCGAGAAAAGTTTTTAATTGTTGTGGCGGCAAAGTTCAGCAGACTTATCCGTTTTTCCGAAAAGTAAACGTTTCAGTTTAAAAACAGGCTTTTCAGATATGCAGGAGCTCATTCCGGCTTTATTTCATCGAAATTAAGCGGCTAAAATATTTTTGAATAGCAAGAAAGGCCTTGAATATGATATCGTTACGAATAATACATGTTTTTTAGGCTGGTCAACAAAGTACCATTTGTACGGGAAAGGCATGCAGGCGGTACAAACGGACTGCCAAATATATTTTGTGCGGAAAAGCCACATATGCAGTATCAACCGGCTCCCAAAGAACATTCGGTACGGAAACAAGGAGTCTGCGGTATAAAATCATGAAATAACAGGCTGGTTATCTTATCATTCCTGTCGCTTTGTTCCAGTCGAGGGTTCTGTAGTAAGAATCATGGACCTTTTTATTGGTTACATAAGAACTCAGGCCGCAGAATTCTGTTATCGGCATACCGATAAAGTTTTCTGTGGCCGCTTTGTATATGACGCAATCACTGATGGCTCTGTCGAACTTCTCGCTTTCTTCTTTGCTGACATCAAGATGCCTGATAATATCTCCGAGGTCGTAAAAAAACAAGTGCTCATACATCCGGCCGTAGCACTGTATCCGGACTGGATCCAATGTATCCAGCTTGTCTCTGTGGCTTGCGAAAATATCCCTGCATACCGAAGCCAGTTCCTCGGTCTTCCTGCAATCTACGAGTGAAATCGTGGCAGACTGCCAGTTACCTGTCTTGCTGTTGTAGAGATTGTAATAATCCTTGCAGATTCCTTGGAGGTCAGGAATATCCTGTTTCAGAAGATACTCAGTCGTTCTGGAGTAGTCAAATCCTTCCGAGATGACTTCAGTCGGGGAGAAGATGACTTTTCTGCATTTGTCCTTCAGCTGGTATGCAACTTCGATGCACCCCATCAGGCATGAGTCGAACATTATGAATTCCATCTGCGCAGGTATGGCATCCGCAAAGTCTTTAAGGTCTATTTCGTATGTATGCCTGGTAGTTCCCGGCTCGTATTCATTGCCTATTGCTGTCGGAGAAACTTTGTTATTGAAGAATTCAGGCTCAATCTTCTTGCCTGCTGGAAGCCATCCGGTTGAGTGGGACGAAAATATCATACCATATTGTTTTCCCGGATACGTCTCCATTATATTGTCCAGTACAGTTCTTAACGTATTGGCATCTGCCGCCAATGTGCCGGGAGTCATTGTCATCAGAGTATCCCTTGTAATTTTTCCGTATCTGTCTTTGGTTATTCTTGTCAGAGACGGTGATATGAGCTTGTTTCCTTTCGCCAGGTTGCTGAAAACTAAAAGTACGGCATCGCTTTTCGGTCCGGGAACATATCCGTTCAGCATTTTGTTGATATTGTCATTGATATCGTATGAAAGGTTATTGAGCCCGGCTGCATAGAACAGCAGGACCCTGTCGGCTCCAGAGAGATCTTCTTCAGGCAGGTCTTTGCTGCAGGATGTGAGTGAATTCATACCTATAATACAGGTCATGGCAGCAAAAAGCAGATTCAATATCTTTCTTCTCATATTCGTAATACAAACTTACATAAAAATAACGATATTTTATAAGAAGCTGTTTAATTTTTTGTCATTGTAGATTTTATGATTTAATTTTGAGAATGCTTAAAAATAAACCGACACTTTATGAATAAAATTTTAAAAATGACGGCACTTACTGCAGTAGCAGCTGCGGCTGTATCCTGCGGGAGCGGCAATGTACAGCAGCAAGACAAGGAATTCAAATATCTTATAGATGAATTTGCAGACCTTAAAATCATGAGATATCAGATTCCGGGATGGGACAGGCTTACTCTTCAGCAGAAGGAGTATGTATATCATCTTGGAGAAGCTGCCAAGTACGGCAGGGATATCATCTGGGACCAGCACGGAAAATACAATCTGAGGATTAGAAAAGCCTTGGAAAATATATTGGAAAATTACAAGGGAGACAGGACAGTCAAGGAATTTGAGGATTTTACAGTCTATGCAAAGAGGGTTTTCTTCAGTAACGGAATCCATCATCATTATGCCGAAGACAAGATCTTTCCTGACTGTCCGAAAGAATATTTCAGGTCACTTATGGAATCCTGCGGCAATGCTTCAGAAGCTGACGTGCTTTTGGAGATAATCTATGACCCTAATATTTTCCCGCAGAGGAAATCCACTGATTCAAAAGGCGATATCGTAGCTCAGTCAGCTGTCAATTTTTATGAGGGTGTGACACGTAAGGAAGTTGAAGATTTCTATCACGAAATGACTGACCCTGACGATCCGCATCCTGTTTCATACGGCCTTAACAGCAAAGTAGTAAAAGGTGAGGACGGTAAGGTAAAAGAAGAAGTATATAGAATCGGCGGCTTGTATTCTTCCGCTCTTGAGAAAATTACGGAAGAGCTCGGCAAAGCTGCGGCAGTAGCTGAAAGCGATTTGCAGAAACAGTATATCGCTTCCTTGATAAAGTACTATCAGACAGGTGATTTGAAGCTTTGGGACGAATATAATATCCAGTGGGTAAAAGATACGCTTGGAACTGTGGATTTCGTAAACGGTTTTGTGGAAGACTACAGCGACCCTCTCGGCCGCAAGGCATCCTGGGAAGCTCTTGTCAATATCAAGGACCACGATGCATCTGAAAGGACTACTGTAATCAGTGAAAATGCCCAGTGGTTTGAGGATAATTCTCCTGTTGACCCGGCTTTCAAGAAAAAGACAGTAAAGGGAGTTTCTGCAAAGGTTATCAATGCCACTACTCTGGCCGGAGACTGCTATCCTGCAACCCCTATCGGAATCAACCTTCCAAATGCAGACTGGATACGCAAGGAATTCGGTTCCAAGTCAGTTACTATTGCCAATATCACCCATGCTTATGACAAGGCAGCACAGGAGTCGCCAAAGAGCACATTGAACGAATTTGCATGGGACGAGAAAGAAATTGCCGATGCAAAGAAGTATCTGTCAATTACAGACGAGATTCACACTGACCTTCATGAATGTCTCGGACACGGTTCTGGTCAGATTCTTCCGGGTGTTTCTCCTAACTCGTTGAAAGAATACAGCTCTGCACTTGAGGAAACAAGGGCTGACCTTTTCGGACTTTATTATATGGCTGATCCTAAGCTTGTAGAGTTGGGAATCCTTCCTGATATGGAGGCTTACAAAGCACAGTATTCAAACTTTATCAGAAACGGACTTATGGTTCAGTTCAGCAGAGTGGAACTCGGAAGAAAGAATACTGAGGCTCATATGCAGAACAGGAAGCTGATTGCTGAATGGTGTTATGAGAAGGGCTTGAAGGACAATGTGATAGAGAAGAAAGTCAGAGACGGAAAGACATATTTTGTAGTTAATGACTTTGAGGCTTTGCGCGGTCTTTTCGGCAGTCTTCTTGCCGAGGTTCAGCGTATCAAGTCAGAGGGTGACTATAAGGCAGGCAAGAAGTTGGTTGAGAAGTATGCAGTTGATATTGACCCTGAACTTCATAAAGAGGTTAAGGAGAGATATGAGGCTCTCGGACTCAAGCCATACGGCGGTTTTGTCAACCCGGAAATAGTCCCTGTTACAAAGGCGGGAAAAGTAGTTGACTATGTGGTGGAATATCCGGACAATTATCTTGAGCAGATGCTTAAGTACGGACGCGAATACTCGACACTCTAAGTCTATGGTTATTTAGAAGCTGTTTAAAATTTTCTTGAAAAATCTGCTTTTAAATTTAAACAGCTTCTTGGCAGTTTCCAAGGTAAGGTATATAGGATAATTATGACAGATAATAACAGCAAGTATCTTGATGATTATTCCAAATATCTGAAAATAGAAAGGGCGATGTCTCCGAACACGGCTGCGGCCTATCGTTCGGACATCGTCTTTTTTCTTGAGTATGCCGGTAAAGACGCTGCCGGGATTACTTCTGACGATATTGTGACATATATTTCATCAAGGGCGCAGGATGCGCTTTCAGACAGGGACAAGCCGTTTTCCAAGAGGTCGCAGGCCAGATTTCTGAGTGCCTTGCGCTCTTTTTTCAACTTTCTTGTTCTCGAGAAAGAAGTTACGGAAAATCCTTGCGATAATGTTGAATCGCCTAAAATAGGGCGGTATCTGCCTGATGTACTGTCTGTGGAAGAGATAGATGCCATAATGCAGTCTGTGGATTTGTCTGCTGTAAACGGAATCCGTGACAGAGCTATTCTTGAGGTTCTTTATGGCTGCGGTCTCAGAGTTTCTGAGGCTGTTACATTGTGTATATCGGAGATATATGCAAAAGAACAGTTTGTCAGCATCAAAGGAAAAGGCAGCAAGCAGAGACTCGTGCCGATTGGTGAAGTGGCTCTGGATTTTATCGGCAGATATCTGGAATTGAGGCCGGAGCCGGCAGACAAGTCATCAGAAGATATACTTTTCCTGAACAGATTCGGCAAAGGTCTCAGCAGAGTGTCTGTATTCACTATGGTGAAGAGACAGGCTATGCTTGCAGGCATCCGTAAAGAAATATCCCCGCATACATTCAGACATTCATTCGCTACTCATCTACTGGAAAACGGTGCAGACCTTCGTGCTGTCCAGGAAATGCTGGGGCATGAAAGTGTACTTACTACTGAAATCTATACCCATATTGACAGGAATATCTGGCAGCAGACAGTGCTGCAGTATCATCCGCGCAACTCCTGTTCCCGGGATACCGCCTCATTGTAGCAGTGACGGCAGAGAGGCTCGTATGTGTCTTTCTCACCAAGCACTACAAGCTGGTCACTGTTTGAGAGTCTGTGTGAGTGGTTGGCGATACTGCCGCATTTTACGCAGATGGCATGTACTTTCTGTACATCTTCGGCTACGGCCATCAGTGCCGGCATGGGGCCGAAAGGCTTTCCGGTAAAATCAGTATCAAGACCTGCAACTATTACGCGGATACCCCTGTTGGCAAGCGTCTGCGCCACTTCAATTATTGTCTCATCAAAGAACTGTGCTTCATCAATACCTACAACATCTACGTCGCTTGAAAGCAGAAGCATACTTGCCGGAGAGTCTATAGGTGTAGAACGGATGCTGTGCGAGTCATGAGAAACTACTTCATCATCCGAATACCTTACATCTATGGAAGGCTTGTATATTTCCACTTTAAGATTGGCAAACTGAGCTCTTTTAAGTCTTCTTATGAGCTCTTCTGTCTTTCCTGAGAACATTGAACCGCAGATAACCTCGATCCAACCTTTTTTTACGTTTTCTAAAAACATTTTTCTATATTTGTTGTAATAAAGTATTTTCCCTTTGAATATCAACAGATTGAATAAAACTCGCACGAGAACGGGCAACGGATAAGAAAAAGCTGGACTGTGTAGAACTGCCATATTTCTCATGCTTTCA
>URDD01000106.1 GCA_900546395.1 uncultured Bacteroidales bacterium
TGAGTCGGCTAATGTTCCGGAGGACGACTCAAACGGGCAACTTACTTTATGGTAAAAAATTTCTCCGGACAGCTATGGTCTAACTTATTACATTTTAATTATGTCTAACTTCTTACATTCGTTGAGCAGTTTTGGTTTCAAGGCTGCTGCTATAGGTCTGATGTTTCTTTCGGCGTCATGTCAGGAAAAGGAAGTTCCTGCTACTGTAACGCTTTCTGCAGGCTCTGCTACTGAAACGTCTCTTTCTTTCACTTTGTCTTCTTCTGATGCAGATGAGCTCTGCTATTCGTATTCTGAAACAGGTCAGGCAGCTCCAGGTGGAGACCAGATTTTCCAGAAAGGTACGAAGGCAGCTGCAAATGAGACTAAAGAGTATAAGATTTCGGGTCTTGAGTTTAACAAGTCTTATGATATATATGCTGTTGCAAAGAATTCGTTGGGATATTCCTCAGTGGCAAAGATTACTATGACTACGGCAACTCCTTCAGCCAATGTGTCTGTAAAGGCCGGTGAGGCCACTCCTGTCAGCATAGCTTTCACAGTTACTTCGGCTAATGTAAAGAAAGTGGCGTGGATGTGTGTGAAGGCAGGGGAGTCTGTTCCTGCTGCTGATGCCATTCTCTCAGGCGGACAGGAAGTTGAAGCCGGAAAGGAAGTGCAGTGTATTGCAGAAAACCTTGAGCCTAAGACTGAATATACATTGATAGCTGCCGCTTCAGATATTAATGGAGAAAATGCTGCAGCTTCAGAGCCGGTTAAGGTTACTACTGCTGATGTGCCTGCTCCTTCTGTTTCAGTGACAGCTGGAGAAAATGTAACTGAATCAAGCATTGAGTTTACAGTAACTTCGGCAAACGCACTGAAAGTGGCTTGGAAGTGTGTGAAGTCTGGCGAGACTGTGCCTGCTGCAGAAGCTGTCCTTTCAGGCGGAACTGAAGTAAAGGCTGGTGAAAGTGTGAAGTGCAAAGCCGAAGGTCTTCTTGGCGGTACAGAATATATAATAGTAGCCGCCGCTTCAGATATGCTCGGACAGAACGCCGTACTTTCAGAGCAGGTCAAGGTTTCTACATCGAAGCCAGCAGTTCCTCAGGTCGGAGACTATTATTATAGTGACGGAACTTACAGTACTGCTCTCGATCCAGCCAAGACTCCTATCGCTATTGTTTTCCATGTAGGTATCCATGAGAAAGATGCCATTGCAGACTATAAACTTAAGGATGGCATGACTCCGATGACTGAAATCAAGGCTTATGCTGTAGCATTGAAAGATCCGGAGGGCGTTGATAATAACGGAGTATTGTGGAGCTATCAGGGTAGCTGGGATAATGCATGCGGCACTTCAAGAGAGCGTGATGACTATAAAGGTTACTTCAATACTTATAAGATAGTAGAAAATGCAAAGCTAAAAGAAAAATATCCGTTGACCGACAAGAGTGATAACTATCCTGCTGCATATTATGCTCTTGTAAAGCAGGAGGCAGATGTACCTGCTCCGGCGGCAAGTTCAGGATGGTTCCTACCTTCTGTCCAGCAGTTGAAGGACCTTACAAATTATGATTCTGCTGAAGATAAGTATAGCGTGGTTCTGCAGCCCGAGGTTGCTGCTGCATTCAAGGCACTCGGGGATAAGGCTGTTGCACCTAACCAGAAGTATTGGACTAGTACAGAAGCTAATATAAGCGGAGTGATTTACGCTTATTATGTAAATATCCAGGACTCTTGGAATCTTGGCGCTTCCACTTCAGAGAGGAAAGACCAGAACAAGTACGGTGTACGTTCAGTCATTGCATTTTAGGAACGTATCCTTTATGATATTATATTGAAAAAGTAGCCTCGGCATAGTGATTTTTTCGGTATGTTGGGGCTGTCTGATGAAAGAAATTATTTATTTTTAAACTTTTAGTAACTAATGCTGCATATACTGCAGAAAAATGAAAACAGATTATGTTTGATTTAGGAAAGAAATTGGGCCGTATCTTTATTATGGCCTCCGCTTCAAGTCTGGTGCTGCCTCTTGTTTCCTGTGAGGATGACAAGAAACCGGAAACTAATGTTGCTACTGTTTCAATAGAGCAAGGGGCAATAACTGAGACTTCATTGGCCTTTACATTGTCTTCATCAAATGCAGATGCAGTCTGCTACACATGGTCAAAGACAGGTGAAGTTGCTCCTGATGCTGAGCAGATTTTCAAAAAAGGTGAAGTCGCTTTGGCTAACGAGACTAAGGAATATACTGTCAAGGAGCTTGAAGCCAATGTTTCTTATGATATCTATGCTGTAGCAAAGAATTCACAGGGTTATTCACAGATAGCAAAAGCTACAATGAAGACAGCTGCTCCTGGTGCTTCTGTTTCCGTACAGATGGGTCAGAATATAACTTCTTCGTCAGCTGAGTTTACTGTAATTGCATCAAATGCAAAGAAAGCTGCGTGGATTTGTGTTCCGGCAGGCGGTCAGATGCCAGATGCAGCAAAGATTCTTGCAGATGGTACTGAAGTCGAGGTCGGCAAGACGGTTTCATGCAAGGCGACAGGTCTGGAGCCAAGCAAGCAGTATGTGATTCTTGCTGCAGCTTCTGCTTTGGAGGGTACTGATATCGTTGTTTCAAAAGAAGTGAAATTCATTACAACTGGTGCACAGGCTCCTAAGGTAGGCGACTTCTACTATAGCGACGGAACTTGGAGTACTGAGCTTGACAAATCAAAGACTCCTATAGCAGTCGTTTTCTTTACTGGTGTTGCAAAAGACAACGGTGATAATAGTGCATATTATAAACTGAAAGATGGAGTTACTCCTATGACTGTGAACGGATATGCCATCGCTATCAATGATGCTACTCTGGTTAATGGTGAAAATATTGAAGTTTCATGGAGTTTCTTTGACGGAAGCTATGAGGGAGCAGGATGTTCTTTTGATGTAACAGATTTCGTAGGCTATACCAATACACAGTCTATTACAAGAGCTGCCAAGAAGCGTCCTGGCGAGCTTACTCCAAATGACGATTCTTTCCCTGCTGCCTATTATGCAACTATCGCTTTTGAGAAAGCTTGTCCTGCACCGGAATCCAGCTCCGGATGGTTCCTTCCGTCAACCGGCCAGTTCCAGTATATCTGGGATTATGCTTACTGGAACAAGCAGGGAACTCTTTCAGCATGGCTTGAGAATTCTTTCAAGGTTCTGGTTGAGGCTGGTATAGAGTGTACTCCTCTTTATTCTCGTGATTCAGAGTATTGGTCAAGTACTGAGAAATATGACTCGGAGGCACATTCATACTGGGCTTACTATAACTGTTTCGATGAATCTATGTTTAAGCCTGGATTTACTGGAAATCTGCCAAAGGATAAGAAAATGAGAGTCCGTTCAGCAATCGTATTTTAATTTTGGAGACTGTTTGATAAAAACTATCAAGCAGTTTCTTATTGTATAATCTAATTAATTTTGTGTATCAAGAAGTTTTTATGAAAACAATCAAAACAATTCTATTGTTTTTCACGGCATTGTTGCCAGTTGTGTCCTGTAACAATAAGGAAGAAGCTGCAGGTCCTGCAGAACTTACAGTAGAAGGTCTCTCACCTACTTCAGAGGAGGTGGTTTTTGAGTATGGCGAGAAAAAAGAGTGGACTTTGCATACAGTGAATGTAGCAAATGTTCATGTTTCATTCCCGGAAGGATGGAAAGCGAGTGCAGATTTGACCAAACTCGTAGTTGAAGCTCCTCAGGAGAATGATGCTGATTTCACCAGAAGCGGCTATGTGTTCCTTTCTTATACTTCTACTTCAGGAGAAGTAGCCAAATTGCCTATCAAGGTAGGGCTTGTAAAGCCTAACTTGACTTTTGAGATTGAGGTGTCAGAAATCTCAAATATATCTGCTAAATTTAAAGTTGTTCCGAGCGACAAGACTATGGGGTACTATTTCGATATTACCCGTAAGGAGGATTTTGATGCTAAAAACGGTGATGTGGCTGATATAGTTGAAACTATTATCAAAAATTACCATGAGCAGCAGCCTGGTATTCCTTTCGAGGAGCTTATAAAGTTCATGTGCGAGCACGGCGATGTTGAGGAAGAGGTAGAAGGCTTCCCTGCAGGAACTGAACTTGTTGTATTTGCAATCGGCGTTGATGAAATCGGAGAGACTTACGGAACACCTGCACACAAGCCGTTTACAACACTGCCTCCGGGAAAACCAGAAGATTGTAAATTTAACTTTGAGGTGAAGAATTTGCTTTCAACATCATTCTCTACAGTAGTTAAGCCTACAGACAGGTCAATCCGTTATTGGACCGACATCGCTGATCCAAGAGAGTGGAAAGGTGACCAGGCTATGTTTGTATCCGTTAAGGAAACTCTTAAGAAGTATGCTGAGGAGAAAGGAAAGACTATGGAAGAAGTAGTTGCTGGAGTTACCTTTACAGGTGTAAGAGAAGATGAGTGGGGCGAAATGGATGGAATTACCCGTGACACTGATTATTATGTATATGCTTATGCTATGGATGAGAACGGTGATCCTCAGGGAGATATGTACAAGCATAAATTCACCACAAGGTCTCAGGATCTTTCTATGGCTGAAATGAATACTGCATGGCAGTACTTTGATGGAGACGCACTCTACGCTTCAGATTCTCAGAAATATCCTAATGCAAAGGGTAAAGTACTTGTTCAGGTAGCAGCACAGCCTGCAAACAATTATACAGTTGATTGGTTCATTACCCTGGGTCCTGGTGCAATGATGGATCCTGTTACATATCCTGATGATGCAACAAAGCAGGCTATGATGCAGGCTGGCGTTTTTCATGGACAGAACAGACAGCAGTTTTGGGTTGATGGATTCAAAGAGTGCGCTCTGTTGTCATTCGGACTTGACGAGTACGGTATAGATGGCTTGCTCAAGAGAGAATCTATCAAATTGACAAAAGAAGGTGTTTCTCCAGTTGATGAGGTTGCTCCAATGAAAACATCTATGTCTTGCCTGCCATTTATGGTAGAGACAGTTTCTGTATCTCGTGAACTCAGGTTTGTGCCAAAACCTGTTTATATCAGAGCTTCGCAGATGCAGTTCTAGGATAAATCTTTCTTCCTTTGGGGAGAATAAAGGGGATTGAATGTCCCTATAATGAAACGAGGCTGTGTCGTATTTGAATGTTACGACACAGCCTTTGTTTGTTCGTTCGGCATGAACATACTTTAACGGGTGCAAGTCCCCAAACCGCCCTGATAGTGGGAAGGTTACAGCCAAAGACAAGGGCGTCTATCGTGAGGTAGAATCTGAAGGAACCGACGCCAAACCGAATGCAACCAAGCTTGCTTGGATTGCTGAGGTGCGAAGGAGGAAAAGTGAAACTTAACACAGCGGCAAACATCTGGTCTGACGGACAGAAATCCGATATAAGGCCTATGGTGAGGATAAGTTTGCAAACGAAGACAAAGTCCGATAACTATCCGAAATCATCCAAGGTAAATCGGGCAGACATAAGATGGAAAGAGTATGTCCTTAACCGGAGAGGCCTCGCAGGTGGGGCGAAAAAAATCGTCTTGCAGTAACAACGAACTGTGAGGAGTCAGCAGAGGTCATAGTACCTACTAATATCGACACGTAGGGAAGGACTGAACTTTATCAGAATAAGTTTATGGAAGAAACTCAATGAAGGAAGAAAAGCAGAAAACAATAAAAGAAAGCTGCCTTTTAAATGATAGGCTGGAAGTCGAAAGTATAGAAGGATCGCAGAAAAGAAGTTCTTCATCAGACTATTAGGGGATAGATTAACTACTTTAAGTTAGCGGACGCGAAATCATCTTTTATATTGATTGATAAATGTCTTCGACGACGGATACGAATGTGTATATGGAAAAGTTGGAAATACCCAAAGACACGGGTTGCCAATCTCATCAAATGCGGAAT
>URDD01000107.1 GCA_900546395.1 uncultured Bacteroidales bacterium
ATGTGCAATTAAAAATAACAACCATATTTCTGACTTATTATCTATAAAATATTGAGTAATAATCGGTTGTAAATACACATAGTGACCATTTTGAGATGACTGGAGAACAGGTTTCTGTAGTATTGCGTTGGTATTTGGATCAAAATGCTACTCTTCAGACTGAAAGGTCTCTTGTTTTCCCTATGCTCAGGACATTGCCTAACGATACTCATGCAAGTCTGATGCATCGCATAGGAGTTGACGTGCCGTCACTGATAAGTGTAGATGGCCTGTCTTTAAAAAACGGGAAGACGGAAAAAGTTCTCATAGACGGTTATTTTAAGTCAGAAGAATTGTGGAGTGTGGGCAAGAAAAATACAGGATCGGGGAAAGGAATAGCACCTGTCCCGTCAGTAAAACTTGAACGAACAATATTTCCATCTGTTGATAAGCCACTTGTGTGTGAACGATATGTGCTCACAAATATAAGAGACAGGGAGATAACTGTATTTATTCCGGAGTTCTGCCAGCGTTTCCACACTCTTGAATCCAAGGGAAAAGATGGTGTTTATGTTATAGAAGCGTCAATAACAGGAGATGGGACATATAAAATTAAAAGTGGAGATTCTGTTTCATTCAGTCTTAATCTTACAGGGAGAAAATCCTCTGAAAAAATCATTGAAACAAATACAGATTCTGAGTTGGCGGCAAGGGTTGCATTTGTGAAGGAAGATATTGGAGAGTCTCTTGTACTTGAAACCCCAGATGAAGTAATAAATACGATGTTTCGCTATTCTAAAATAAGAACGAGCGAAAGTATATGCAAGACGGCTGGAGGCTATATGCATGCTCCCGGTGGTGAATCTTATTATGCTGCCATTTGGGCTAATGATCAGGCTGAATATGTGAATCCGTTCTTTCCATACCTGGGCTATTGGAGAGGAAATGAATCTGCAGTCAACTCTTTCTTGCATTTTGCAAGGTATATGAATGAAGATTTTACTCCGCTTCCAAGTTCGATTATAGCAGAAGGTACTGACATATGGAACGGGGCAGGTGACCGTGGCGATGCTGCTATGATAGCTTATGGAGCATCAAGATTTGCATTGGAATATGCAGATATGGAGGTCGCGAAGAAATTGTGGCCTTTAGTTGAGTGGTGTCTTGAGTACTGTAGTAGAAAACTCAACGATTCCGGTGTAGTTGAGTCTGATACTGATGAACTAGAAGGCCGCTTTGAAGATGGTGATGCAAATTTGTGTACTTCGGCACTTTATTACGATGCATTGATTAGTGCTTCGTACTTGTCAAAAGAGCTTGGCTATCCTGTATCCAAGAGTGCATTATACAGGAAGCGTGCTAATGTTCTGAAGCAGAATATTGAAAAATATTTCGGGTCCGAAGTTGGAGGATTCCATACTTACCGTTATTACGATGGGAATACATTATTGCGTTCATGGATCTGTATTCCACTGACTGTAGGTATATTTGACAGGGCGGAAGAAACTGTTGCAGCTTTATGCAGCCCGAAATTGTGGCAGAAAGACGGTCTTCTGACAGAAGAGGGAAGTGTTACATTTTGGGATCGCTCTACATTGTATGCTCTAAGAGGAATCTTTGCAGCAGGCAAGCCTGATTTGGCTTTTGAAAAACTCCATGCTTATTCTGCCAGAAGATTGTTGGGTAATCATGTGCCCTATGCCATAGAGGCATGGCCTGAAGGCTCTCAGCGTCACCTTGCTGCAGAAAGTGGGCTGTATTGCAGGGTCATCACGGAAGGTATTTTCGGAATAAGGCCTACAGGCTTCAGGAGTTTTGAACTGAAACCGTCATTGCCTTCCTGCTGGAACTCGGTTTCATTGAAAAAAATAAAGGCATTCGGTTGCGATTTTGATATTGAAATCGACCGGATAGGAGCCTCCTTGCTTAAAGTTTCAGTATCATCCGGAGAAAAAGTCAGAACATACAATGTCAAGGTTGGAAATACACTAAAAATTAACTTTTAAAATTATTAAGGAAGATGTCTAAAATATTTATTGCCGCATTATCATTATTGGTGATATTTTCTTCCGGTTGTTCAAGCCGGCAGGAATCTGTTGCCGTGTCTTCTCCTGACGGACGTATACGTGTGTGTATTGAGGCGGGAGATACTCTCAAATATTCGGTGACATATGACGGGGTTACAGTAGTGGAACCGTCTGCCATCTATATGTCTCTTGAAGACGGCCGGATGCTTGGAATAGGCTCTGGTAAATTCTCCCTTGCATCCGGTGCCGGGAAAGAGCAGACAGATGCTCCGTTGTACCGCCAGAAAACAGTTTCTGCGGAGTGGAATTATGCTGATTTGAAATATAATGATTGGAATATAGAGTTCCGAGTTTTCAATGAAGGTCTTGCATGGCGTTTCGGAACAGAATTTAAGAGAAACACTGTAGTTAAGGACGAGACAGCGCAATTCCTTTTTCCTGGTGATCCTTTGGCCTGGGTGCCATATTCAAGGGGAAACGACCCTTTTGCAAATGCTTTTCAGAGCGAATACAAACATGAAAGAGTGAGCGAATTCGGTTCGAAAGGCACTTTAAGCCTTATTCCTCTTGCAGTTCAGTTTGATAACGGTTTGAGCCTTATGGTATGCGAGTCTGACCAGCGTTCATATCCCGGAATGTTTCTTTCAGGGACAAAAGGAGGATATACTGCAGAATTTGCACAATTGCCTGACAGTACTTATTATACAAAAGCCAGAAAACAGCTTAAAATAGCGACTCGCCAGGATGTGATAGCAAAAACTTCCGGACAAAGGACTTACCCGTGGAGAATAGTTGCAGTTACCGATGATGAAACTGACTTTCCTGTAAACAATCTTGTCTATATTCTGGCTGAGCCTCGAAAGTTGGATGACATATCATGGATAAAGCCCGGACAGGTAGCATGGGAGTGGTGGAATGACTACGGCTTGAGGAATGTAGATTTCAAGCCAGGTGTAAACACGCGCACTTATGAGGCTTACATTGATTTCGCATCGGAATACGGTCTTCCATATATAATAATTGACGAAGGCTGGTCTGCCAAAGACGACATAATGAAGATAAAGAAAGAAGTCGACCTTGATTATATTGTAAAATATGCTTCAGAAAAGAATGTGGGCGTGATTATCTGGGCTGTTGGAAATGTTCTTGATGAAAAGTTGGAAGAGGCTTGTGAATTTTATTCAGGAATGGGAGTAAAAGGCTTCAAAATCGACTTTTTCGACAGAGATGACCAGGAATGTATGGATCTGATTTACAGAATAGCAGAGATGACTGCAAAATATCGTCTTATTGTAGATTTGCACGGTGTAAACAAGCCATCAGGCTTGAACAGGACTTATCCTAATATAGTAAATTTCGAAGGTGTTTTCGGTCTGGAAGAAGTAAAATGGTCTCATCCTGACATGCCTTTGTATGATGTGACTTTCCCGTTTTTGCGTCAGGCGCAAGGACCGGTAGACTATACTCAAGGTGCATTTGAAAATACTACGAAAGACGGATTCCGGATTGATTATCGAAAACCGGTAAGTCAAGGAACAAGAGCGCATCAGGTTGCTACTTATGTTGTATTCGATTCACCGCTGGTGATGTTGTGTGATACTCCGTCAAACTATAAGGATGATCCGTTATGTACAAAGTTCATAGCATCAGTTCCGACTGTGTTTGACCAGACAAGAATACTTTCAGGAAAAATAGGAGAGCATATTGTCACTGCCAGAGAAAAAGACGGACAATGGTATGTCGGCGCATTGAACAACTGGGATGAAAGAAAAATAAATATCAGACTGGATTTCCTGAAGTCCGGTAAAAAGTATAGGGTAAGACAACTCTCGGACAAGGCCTCCTCAAAGCCGATGGAATATTCTTTTTCAGAATACGAAGCCGATTCGTCGTCTGAAATTTCTCTTGATATGGCCTCAGGAGGAGGAGCGTCTTTAATTATAGAAGAAAAATAAGAATATAAAAGTTAAAGAGAATATGAAACATTTCCTAAAATCATTATTTATCTTGTCATTCTTGGCATCAGTGTCATGTGCAGGGCAAAATGTAATTTATCTTGAAGATTATATTGATGGCAATCAGGACGCAATGCCTGCAATCAGAAGTGCTCTGGAGGACTGCAGAAAACATAAAGCCGTCAAGCTTGTACTTCCTGAGGGAACTTTGAAAATAACTCCGGACAAGGCTTATGAGAAGTATCAGTTTATAAGCAACAACGACGAGAGCCTGAAAAGAATAGCCTTTAATCTGGAAGGAATGAAGGACTTTACGGTGGAAGGACAGAATACTTTATTGCTGTTTACAGGATTCATATCGCCATTCAGTCTTGAAGGGTGCGAAGATGTGACCATAAAGAATCTGTCAATTGATTTTACAAGGACTTTTCATTCGGAAGGAATCATTGAAAAAACAGGAGAAGACTGGCTGGACATACGCTTCCCTGGTGATTACAATTGCAATATAATAAACGGATGTCTTTATTTTACAGATAAGTACGGTATTACTTATCCTTTCTCTAATTTACTCGAATTCGATTCAGTGAAAAGGGAGCCAGCTTTCCTTGCATCTGATTACTGGCTTTCAAAACAAACGATTGAAGCTGAGAAACTTGATGACAATCTTGTAAGGATTTTCAAGAAAGGAATCACTGGTGCCGTAGGCAATACTATGGTATTTGGTGCAGCTGCAAGATACAATCCTGCTTTTTTTGTCTCGGATTCAGAAAATATATCTATCAGTAATGTAAATCTTTGGCATTGCGGTGGAATGGGTGTCATTGCACAGCGCAGCAGTAATATTTGGCTTGACAAGCTTGAAATTGTTCCTTCTCCTGAGAAAAAACGCATGATAAGCATAACTGCAGATGCAACGCATTTTGTAAATTGCTCTGGCTACATAAAGATGACAGGTTGCAAATTCTGTAATCAAAAAGACGATGCGACAAATATACACGGCCTTTACATGGCTATAGATGAGTTGGTTGGCAGGGATAAGGCTATTTTGAAGTGGCGTAATTCAGGACAATACGGAGTTGATTTCGTAAAACCGGGCATGAAAGTCGAAATCGTTGATAATAAGACAGTCTCCACATATTGCTATGCTACAATCAAAAGTGTAGAGCGTTTGAATAAAGTGACCACGATAGTCTCTTTCGATGCGCCGTTACCTGAGGGTGTGAGAAAAGATATGGTAGTTGCAGCAGATGAAGAATATCCTGAAGTACTGATTAAAGGATGTTATATGTCAGGGAACCGAGCAAGAGGTCTTCTTCTTGGGTCAAGAGGAAAAATGATAATCGAAGACAATTATTTCCATATACCTGGTGCAGCCATTCTTTTTGAGGGAGACGGAAATTTCTGGTATGAGCAATCCGGAGTGAGAGATGTTGAAATCAAAAACAACGTGTTTGAAAACTGCAACTACGGATATCCTACCTGGGGCGCTGCATGTATCGCCGTCGGGAGTCGTATCCCGGATCTTGAAAGCTGAGAGTG
>URDD01000108.1 GCA_900546395.1 uncultured Bacteroidales bacterium
TATAACGAATTGATTGCTAATAAAATCCCTTCCGGAAGGAATGTCCGTGATTCTATGGAATTCCAGTTGGACAACAAATATATGCAGGTATATTCAGAGGCTAAAGAAATCGTCAAGCAGCTGAAATGTTTCCGTGACTTAAAAGACACAAAACGTCTGAACAAGAGCATTGGTTTCCTTGGCGGAGGCAATCATTTCATTGAAATTGACAAGGACGAAGCTGGCAAGCATTACCTTAAGATACACACAGGAAGCCGTGACCTTGGCCGCCAGGTCGCGTCTTTTTATCAGAAACTTGCAGTTAAGAATCAGTCCGGATGGGCTGAACTGAACAGGAGGCTTATTTCTGAGATTCTGCTTGACGGTCTGAACGAACTTGGATATGTATCGAAAGTCGAGCCGCAATGGGAAAGTGTGCATAACTATATAGATGGCAATAACTTGATACGCAAAGGTGCGATATCGGCAGAAAAAGGACAATTGTGTGTGATTCCTCTGAATATGAGAGATGGTTCATTAATATGCGAAGGTCTTGGCAATCCTGATTGGAATAATTCTGCTCCTCACGGTGCCGGCCGTATAATGAGCAGAGCACAGGCCTTCCATTCGTTGACTATGGATGATTTCCGCAGTTCAATGACTGGAATCTACAGTGAATCGATCAACGAAGCAGTCATTGATGAGGCTCCGATGGTGTATAAGCCAAAGGATGAAATCATCGCCAACATCGCCGGTACAGTGAGAATCACCAACCTGATAAAGCCAGTATTTAACTTCAAGGCATCAAATTAAACCTGCCATTGGATATGCAAGAGTTTAACTTATAATGAATCAGATACATGCCCATGATTAAAACCATACTCTGCCTATCGGATACGCACGGAAGGCATCGTCAGCTTCGTGAACTTCCAGAGGCTGATATTGTGATACATTGCGGAGACTTTACCGATTTAGGAACTGAAAAGGAAGCACTTGACTTTCTTGAATGGTTCTGTGATTTGCCTCACAGACAAAAGATTTTCACTCTCGGAAATCACGATACCTGTCTATATGGAGCAAATATTGACGGTCTGGATGAGAATGTTCATTTTCTGTCCAACTCCGGTATTGAACTTGACGGAATCAAGTTCTATGGCGTTCCTTTTTATATCGAGGGGTTCGAGAGCAAATTTGCAGAAAACATTCCCGCCGGGACAGATATCCTGATAACTCACCAGCCTCCCTATGGTATCCTAGACAAGGCATATGAATCAGACTATGGTGATGTCTGGTTCGGCAGCGAATCGTTGCTGGCAAGAGTAGCGGAGGTTGCTCCTAAATTTTGTTTCTTCGGCCATGTACATCCAATGTACGGAATATTGAGTCAGAACGGAACAACCTTCGTAAACTCAGCCCTAATGAAGGAGGATGGAAACCTCAATTCTCCAATACTACTGGATTATATAGTTAACACAACAGACTGATAATCGCAATCTTATAGCGTGTCAGACCTTCCTAAAATCACTTCCGCATGTTCTCTGATTTCATTCCTGAGATGTTCCGGAGAAATCACTTCTACCTCGCATCCGTGCGAAAGAATCTCCTGCACAAAATCGTATGTCGGCGAGAGATAGTAGCGGAACACGGAGTAGTCTTTGTCGCCCTCTATCTCTTCCTGAGAATGATGTAACGGCAAGGTTCTGAAGTATTCTTTCTGGGTTCCATACACTTTCAGGTCAATGGTTTCCGGTTTGCAGTTATCTTCGTGGATGATTCCAAAACAGTTATAGAAATATTCTTCCGGGCTGAAATCCTGTGGCATGACAAAAGCGTTTCCGGTCTGTGCCAGGGACTGAATCCTGTCCAATGCGTATATTCTCAAGGCATCCTTGAGCTTGTTTCTCGCGATAAGATACCACCTCTGCCTGAATACCTTTATAAAATAAGGCTCCACTTCCGTAGTATATTCCGTTTGCCGCCAGAAGCTTTTGTATGTGATTTCTATCGACAGTCCGTCACGCATAGATTCTATTATAGGGGTCAGGAATTTCTGCCCGGACGGAATCTGCTCAAACATTATCCTGCGCTTTAAGTGATGACTCTCGTTGATAAGATTATTAACGGCAAAGGTATTGAGAAGCCAGGTTCTGACACCGCCTTTCTCCATATCTTCAGCGTTCTCAATGTAATACTTATACCCTCCCCTTTTGTCACAGACAATGTTTATGTCGAACATATCCTCTATCGCATGCCTGTGATTATGAAATGTTTTCAACGGAATATCCACCCCGTAACTCATACTGCTTCTGAGCCACTTTTCGTTGATTTCCTCGAAAGTAATCCCATTTGCACGGTATATGGTATCCACAAGCCATATATACCTGTTGAATAAATCTTTTGCCATATCAATCTGCTATTTTAAGCAAATATAGCATAAACTTATGCCAAAATATGGCACAGGTATAGAAAAAAGTCAAGCATCTGTGAAATTTCCTTATGCGTGCCGTCACTTTTTTCCTAAGACATTTATAGCAAAAGATAAATCATCCAAAATGGCAGATACAAATTTATTTTTCTCTGTTAACACAAGAATCCTTACATCATTAATATCCCCTGACTTCGTCGCTCAAAAAATATGTTTATACGGAAGAAAAAATACCCGTCAGGCAATGTCGGCATAATCATAGCAGAAAAGATTAATGGGAAGATGACAGAGCTTGCCACAATAGGCATAGCCAAAAGCCCCGAAGAGATAGACACGCTCATGACAAAAGCGCATGAATGGATAGATCGGGAACAGGAACGGCGCCATCCCCGACTGGACCTGTTTGGAGATGAACGCAGGAGGTGTGAAAAAGAACTTATGACTGCCGAACGGATGCTCTCCTGCATAACGAACATCTCTATAAATGGGGTAGACCTGATTCTGGAGAGGGTATTCGAGAAAGTAGGCTTTAACCGGATTGAAGATAAGGTGTTCCGTCAGCTTGTAAAAGCACGTTTGGCCTATCCGGCAAGCAAGGCAGCCACGGTGGAGTATCTGAAGAACCATTTTGACGAGGATGTCAGCCTGTCGAAGATATACCGTTACCTGGACAAGCTCAGCGACAGCCAGCATGAAATTGTACAGGACATAAGCGTACAGCATACGAAGCGGATCCTTGGAGGCAAAATCGGGGTTCTGTTCTATGACGTGACCACGTTGTATTTTGAGGCGGATCACGAGGACGAGCAGCGAAAGACAGGATTCTCCAAAGAAGGTCGGCACAAGAACCCTCAGATAATACTTGGACTGCTTGTCAGCATCGGAGGCTACCCGTTGGCATACTGCATCCATGAAGGGAACAAGTATGAGGGACACACGATGTTGCCTGTAGTGACCGAATTTGTCCGGAAATACAAGTTGGAAGACTTCATTGTCGTCGCGGACTCAGGACTGATGAACGGGGAGAATATAACCGACCTGGAGACGAACGGGTACAGATACATAATCGGGGCAAGGATCCGGAATGAGAGTAAGGCGGTACAGGAATGGATACTGGGGCAGCCGAAAGTCGACAGGCAGATGGTCGAGTATGACAAGGGATGCGGACGGAGGCTGCTGGTGGGATATACCGATGACCGGGCCCGTAAGGATGCCCACAACAGGGAAAAGGGCATCCGCCGCCTTGAGAAGGCCTACCGCCGCAGTACGCTTTCGAAAGAGAACATCAACAAACGCGGTTATAACAAGTTCCTGAAGATGGAAGGCGACATCAAGGTAGCCATTGACTACGTCAAACTGGAATCGGATGCGAAATAGGATGGGCTGAAAGGGTATCTTACCAACACGGATATTCCGACCGGGGATGTATATGCCGCATACCATAACCTGTGGCATGTCGAGAGGGCTTTCCGTATCTCGAAATCGAAGATAGAAATCCGTCCGATGTTCCACTTCACCCGGCGGCGTATAGAGGCGCATGTCTGCATCTGCTTTGTAGTGTTGAAAGTCTACAAGGAACTGGAAAGGCTGCTGAAATTATCCGATATAAATATGAGCGTGGACAAGGTTCTTGAACTTGCCCGGACAATAGTGACAATCCAGATGACAATGCCACAAAACAGACAGACCATTAGCCGCACCATGCTCATGAAACGTCATCAGCGCATTGCTCCCTTATTCTCTGATGACTTTTGGGTGACACGTTGACGAAGTCAGGAGAAAGTTTCGGGTTATATCCGCGCCGTTAGAGCATGGAGCGAACCTCTTCCTTTTCGAAATGTATCTCATAGTCTGAAAATGCTCTTTCAATGAGGCGTTTGCCTAAATTTTTGCCTCGATGGGATTCTTCAACATACAGGGCTGCTAACCAGGGGTACAGATCCATCCGTGAATTGAAATCATTGGTGACCAGTCCGGCACATCCGGCGATGATGCCTGAATCAATCAGCAGATACCATTGGGGCAATGGCAGCTTCAAGGTATTCGGGTGACTTACGAAGGGATATAACTTCCATAGGCATTTCTTTAAAAAGTACATAATAACTGCAAATATACCATAGATTTGCAAAAGCAGGCAGCCTGACGACCTGAAACCAATAATTTTGATTTGATAAATGGAAATACCTGTTCTCGTGGATTTGGAACGGCATCTGAATCTGTCCTGGATGGCCCCGATAATGTATCAGGTCGACCACGCCGAATAATTCGAGTTCCGTTTTTGTAATCTGATGATGACTCTCTTTCTCTATAGTCATAATTCCGATTGCTGCGTAGCCGCTCAAATCCTTCTACTTAACAAATAGCCTTCACGAGAAGGTGTCTATAATAAAAACTACAAATAAATCTCCGACAGAATGGACTGAATCTCTTGATGATGAGGTGCTTGCAAGCACACTTCTTGACAGGCTCCTATATAAATGTGAAGTGGTCAAACTCTACGGTACAAGTTACCGTATGGAAAATAGACAAAGAATCTTAAAAAACGAATAAACAGGATTATCTGACTTCGATACTTCATTACGAAATGGGGGTTGCGCCTCGGCATAGCAAATAAATTTGCTCTGCTCTCGGCTTCTGCGTAATTTGGACCCAGTGGTCCATTTATACTGTTGCGCCTCGGCATAGCAAATAAATTTGCTCTGCTCTCGGCTTCTGCGTAATTTGGACCCAGTGGTCCATTTATAC
>URDD01000109.1 GCA_900546395.1 uncultured Bacteroidales bacterium
TCGGCTAATGTTCCGGAGGACGACTCAAACGGGCAACTTACTTTATGGTAAAAAATTTCTCCGGACAGCTATGATAAATTTGTTAGCATCTGTTTCTCGGGGCGGCAATGACAATGCATACAATTTTTAAACTTAATTTAATATGATCATGAAAAATTTCCTTTTATTTTACCTCTGCTCGTTACCTCTGCTCGGTATTTTGATGGGGGTATTGTCCGGATGTACAGATGATCCCCAACAGGATGTCGGTGATGCTTCAGCTACTTTGAATGTAAGTTCAGTTACGGCAAGTACGGCAGAACTTGTCCTGACAGCAAAAGGCATTTCTGAATTTGCATACATTGTATCTGACGAAGCAGATGCTTCTTCTGATGAAAACGTGCTTTTCGCAAAAGGGACGGTTGTGGCAAGCAAAGATGGTGATAATGCATTTTCTGTTACAGGACTTAATCCGAACACAAAGTATTCTGTAAATGTCGCACTTAAAGTTACTGAAGGAAAGTTCTATGGGGAAGTTCTCCATGCAAGTTTCACTACATCTGACTTTACAGAGTCTCTTACACTTATGGGTACTACCGATGATGGCTTCACGGTTCACGTAAAATTTCCTCAGGAAGTCATTGATAGAAAACAGGTCATTCGATGGAACGTGGCAAATCTCGTAATGTATAATTCCAATAAAATGGGATTTATGGCTTCTCTTGATGCAGAAATGCTTGAGGCTAACGGACAGCAGTATTTGACCAAGGATTCTACTATTACTTACAGTGATGATAACATCAATCTGAGAGATAAGAACGGAAATGAGATTCTGGATGATTTAGGAGAGCCTATACAGCTTCATGAACCTTATGTTCCTGGTGAGCCGCTTATTTTTCTTGCAGGTGAGTTCGGCTGGGGTGAGGCTACTTACGGCTGGGGCGAAGGCTGGTACAAGGCTATGTTCGATTTTGATAAATATTGGGCAGAAGCTGATGATATGGGAGGCGGTGGAATTCTTTTGGATGAGACAGTTTCCAAGGAAGAGGATTATTGGACAGGATTTTTCGGGAAACTTGAGTTCCAGACTACCGCTCCTGAGAAAAGCAATGCAAAACTCAATATTTCAGTTGATGCAAAGCCTACGAAAGCCACTCTGAAGATAACTCCGGATGAGGGTATTCTGCAGTATTGCTGGCTTGTTCTGGATCATGCTTCTTATGAGTCTATGCTCCTTCCAATGCTTAGCAATAAAGAAGAATATCTGCAGTGGTTTACTACTTCATACTATGCAGCTATGACTATCGGTGCTCAGACTAATTCTGGCCCTATTGAGGTTGCTCTTGAGAATAATTACTATTTGGAGCCTGATGTAGAGTACCATGTACTCGTTACTGGTATGGAAGATGAACAAGGTATGAAACAGTGCTTTGAGCACTTCAAGTTCACTACTCCTCAGAAATCTCTTGCCGCTCCTGTAGTAGAAGTTAAGCCTATATCAAACCCTTCAGGTAAAGAGAATCCATTTGAGGTGTGGTTTAATGTGAAGGCTCCTAACAAGGATCTTGAATCGGCGATGTACGCCTGCAATTATAAGAGGGACTTTGCAAGTGCTCTCGCAAATGGTATGAACTATTCTGATATAGTACCTCAGGGTAATAAGTTTACTGCAGAGAATGTAGCTCAGATAAATACTGAAAAAGGTATGGATGTAAGCTTCAGTTCTATGGATGATGCTATTACAGTTCTTGCAGTAATGGGATATAATGAGGAAAATACTCCTAATGATGTTGATGGAGAGAATTCACCTGCTGTAGCAGAAAACAGAACTATAAAGCGTCCTCATTTGGATAAGGTAGATTCGCCTCTGTTTGCAGAACTCAAGGGAGAGTGGACTGCGTCCATGAAGGTTTCAAAGTTTGATTATGCATCGCAAGAAGAAGTACCGGTGCCTGATCCTATGAAAGTAAAGGTAACTGTTTACCCTGACGGAGTGACATATCCTGAGACTCTTCCTTCTGATGTATATGAACTTTATCCGGACATGAGTAAAGAGCAGGTAGATGCACTTTATGACGAGTTTAAACAGGAAGCAAAAGAGTATAACGAAAAAGTTAAGGGGCAGAACTCTATACTTTGTCTTGGCTTTGCCCCTGGGTACGATACAGCTACTCCATACGAGTTGTTCACTTCAAAGACTTATAGTGGATATGACAATGAGTCTTTGTTCTATGATTTCGGACCTAAGTGGTATCTGCAGGTTGCTAAGGATGGAAGTGTTTCAGTTCCTGTCAATGACTTCTATATGTTCCCTGCAAGTGCATGGTATAAGAGCATATTATATATGATAGCACTTGGGGATCAGGGTTATGTTACAAAGAATAGTGATGGGTCTAGCCTTAGCTTCCCTGTTGTAGTTTTAGATGATATGAATACCATCACTTGGAGACCTATTGTAGATGAGACTTATGGTGCTCTGTATCCGAATCTTGCTTATAGGCAATACGGAAATTCAATGTCATTGGGAAGCGAATACAGGATTATCTCCGATATCACTATTACCAAAGGCTGGGAAGGCGGAGAGGAGACTCCTGCTGTTTCCAAGATTTCCCCTATGGATTTCCCTGCTTTAAATGGAGAAGTTAAAGCAATTGATGGGTGTCATTTAAGAAAGACTCCGATGAAAGCTCTTGTAAACTACAAGAAAGTTTCTGCAAATGTTGTGACAAAGGATTCTTTCGAGAAAGGCTTCAAAGAGTTCTTTGCAAATAAAAAATATGCAAAATAATATGTAGCCTGAATCAAGACAAACGGGATGATTTGGATTTTTTCAGTCATCCCTTGTCTTGTTTAATATACGCCTGATGTTAAAGTCGTATTTTTTCTTGACTTGATAAAAACAAAACTATTGTTAACAGATAAAATAAAATAAAAATGAAATCAAATTTACTGCGTGCAATTTATTGCACCGTTTCGATTCTTTGTCTTGCTTCCTTGCTTGGAGCACAGGAACTTCCCGATATCAAAGTGGAGAATGCAAAAGGCGAAATTGTTTCTATCCGCACAATTGTAAAAGACAAACCTGTTATCATCGCTTACTGGTCAATAGCATGCAAGCCTTGTATTCAGGAGTTGAATGCTATAAACGACAGTATTGAAGAATGGAAGGAAGAATTTGATTTTGAAGTTATAGCGGTTTCTGTGGATGACGTACGAATGAAGACCAGAGCCAAGGCTATGGCTGCAGCGTCAGAGTGGGACTTTTTTTGTGTGTATGATGAGAATCAGGAACTGAAAAGAGCAATGAATGTATCATTGACACCACAGAGTTTTATTATTGACACCAACTGCAAGGTGGTTCATTCTCATTCGGGATATTCACCTGGAAGTGAACAGGATTTGTTTGAAAAAATGCTTGAACTATGCAAGTAAGGTTAAGTGTAATCGGGCTGGCGCTTTCTGTTATTTTTGCCTTGCCTGCAAAGGCTCAGGTCGGAATAGGAGGAGGTCAGTTATCCGCAAGTGTTGAAACCAACTCTATTTACTATGTTGAAGATAAAGGTCTGGGTGAAAATTCTACACCTGATGACCGGTTTGGATCTAACAGTTATCTGAAGTTGGATTATACATACGGTAAGTTTTCTGCCGGTATCCAGGCAGAGGCATATCTCCCTTCTCTTTATGGATATGAGATAGGTCAGCAGCCGGACTATAAGAAATTCTACCTTGCCTCCAAATATGTTCAGTGGCAGGATAAGAATTTTTCAGCGTATGTCGGTGATATTTATGACCAGTTTGGCAACGGTCTTGTATTCAGGAGTTTTGAAGACAGGCAGCTCGGCTTTAACAATTCCTTGGAAGGAGTAAGGGCAACTTATGCATTTTCCCGTTTCGTATCGCTTAAAGGTATGTACGGAAGGCCAAGACTTTATACTGGCTATGCCGGCTCTTGGGTCAGGGGGCTTGATCTGAATATATCGATTGCTGATATATTCAATTGGGAAAATATATTATTATCATTATCAGGGAGTTATCTGAATCGTTATGAGGCTTTGGACAAAGATGAGTATGTTGATTTTTCAGAGATGGGCCTTACCACACCGAATCTCAACATGTATTCCGGAAGAATCGGTTTCGGCTGGAACGGTCTTGATATAAACGGCGAATATGTCGTGAAGAGCAAAGACGTACCATCCGCATCCTCTTCAAAGGCGGTGAAAGGAGCGGCATTGTACGTTGATGCTATTTATAACTATAAGAAATTCAGCGTGTCTGCCACTTTCCGTATGCTGGATAATATGGGAACTATGCTTACCCTTTACGGCAACGGTACAGGCAATACGCTCAATTACCTTCCAGCCCTGACAAGACAGTATACTTATGCTCTTGCAAACCTGAATCCTTATCAGGTAAATGTTCTTGGAGAAACTGCAGGCCAGGCAGACATGTTCTACTCATTAAGGAGCAAGCACAACCGTCACAAGTATTGGAATTTCCATGCGAACTTTTCGACAGCATACACTTTGAAGCCATCACAGGGAGAGAATAACAAGGTGAATATGATGTGGTGTGATGCAAATGTGGATATAGAGAGACAGTGGAACAAGTCCCTCAAGACAGTGTTGCTTTATACGCGACAGCAGTGGAGCGAGTCTCATGGATTTAATCCTGAAACATATGTTTCCAATATTTTTATAGCTGATATAACAGGAAAATTCAATCGTAAAATGTCCTTGAGAGGAGAACTTCAGTATCTCTATTCTGATGATTATGAAGGAGATTGGATAGCTGCTTTGCTTGAGTTCAGTATGGCTCCGAGGTGGAGTTTCTTCGTTTCTGATATGTACAATATCGATAAGACCAAGAAACATTATTATAATGCTGGATTCAGTTATACTAAAAATCGTACAAGGTTCCAGCTCAGTTATGGACGCAACAGGGCAGGATATATCTGTTCTGGTGGAGTATGCCGCTATTCTCCGGAATATACCGGGCTTAATTTTAGTTTGACAACATCTATTTAGGAGTTATTTGAAATCACTTGTCAGTATGACAGACAAAATATTAATCATAAAATGAAAAAGATAAAATTTATCGGCTTTCTTGCTTTCTTTGCAGCCGGATTTGCCTCAGTGTCGTGCAGTCTTACAGGAGATGATGGCG
>URDD01000110.1 GCA_900546395.1 uncultured Bacteroidales bacterium
ACATATTGGTCGAGAATAACTTATTTAAAGTTTTTGATCCGAGGATATTGAACCTTTACAGTGTCGAGAATCTCTACTACAGGAACAACAAGATAGAAATGACAGATGATTACCCGTACAAAGGCAACACTACTGACAATTTCGTTTATAAACATTGTAAAAACATAGTAATAGAGAAATAATCATATATTTAATTCAAGAGATATGAAAAGATTGTTGTTGTTTTTAGTCACCATGACTGTAGCAGTAAGTTTGGCGGCAGAGGTCAAATTGCCTTCCATACTTGGAAGCAACATGGTTCTTCAGCGTAATTCAGAAGTGAATCTATGGGGAACAGCATCTCCTGACAAATATGTTACAGTCGAGACATCGTGGAATCAGAAAAAATACAAAGCAAAATCAGATTCAGAGGGTAAGTGGGCACTGAAGGTTCATACAGGCGAAGCCGGGGGCCCTTACAGCATATCAATAAGCGATGGCAAAAAGGTTGTTCTTGAGAACATCCTTTTGGGAGAAGTCTGGATTTGTACAGGACAGTCAAACATGGAAATGCCGGTTTGTGGCTTCATGTATCAGCCTGTGGAGAACTCTTCCGAGTATATTCTTTACTCGGCGTCGGAAACACCGAATATAAGAATGTTCAACGTTCCGAGGGTATCGAGTAAGAAGCCTGAAGAGAACTGCGGAGGGGAGTGGCTTCTGTCAACTCCAAAAAATGTCACTACTTTTTCTGCTGTAGGATACCTTTATGGCAAAGTGCTTACTAAAGCGATGAATGGCATTCCTGTAGGCTTGATTTCTGCCAATTGGGGAGGAAGCCGGATAGAGTGCTGGATGACTGAAGAGGTTATAGATGGAATCGAGGGCATTAACCATGAAGTAGCTAAGAGCGGTACAAACTCAACTTCTGCACCGCAATGGCTTTACAATGGCTTGATTCATCCTATTAGGAATTTCACTGCCAAAGGATTCATCTGGTATCAGGGATGCTCAAACAGACATAACTGGTATGACTATAAAAAACTTATGGTTTCTCTTGTGAAGTTCTGGAGAGGCCTGTGGGGTGATGAAAAAATGCCGTTCTATTATACCCAGCTTGCGCCGTACACCTATGAAGGTGATGACTTGAGGTCTCTTCCGATGGTCATTGAGGCTCAGTATCAGGCAATGGAGGAAATTCCTTATTCAGGTATAGCTGCTACTACAGATGTGGGGAACAGGACTTGTATCCATCCTTCACAAAAATATGAAGTGGCTTCCAGACTGGCATATCTTGCATTGGCCAACGATTATGGTTTGGCTGGAGTGCCTCGTCCTGCTCCTACATATAAAGAAATGGAATTTGTTCAAGATGAAAGGAGGGGCAATATGCTTGTACTGAGCTTCAATAATCTTTCAATGAAGCATCAATGGAATGAACCAGACAGTTTCCAAGGATTTGAAAAAGACGGATATTGTACACCTGAAGGGTTTGAAATAGCAGGAGAAGACAGGGTATGGCATGAAGCTCGTGCAAGTTACCGCTGGTGGGAAAACAGGATCGAAGTATGGTCTGATAAAGTTCCTGAACCAGTAGCAGTCCGCTATGCATTCAAGAATTTTCCTAAAAAAGCAAATGTGAAAACAACCATGGGCCAGCCTTTGGCTCCGTTCAGAACAGATAACTGGCCTGTAGATGATATAGGAGAAATTCGTTAGTCTTTGATTATTTTTGTGTTACAGAGACCAAGAGCGTGTATTATATAATGATAATCTGTTGCAATTTTTTTAAATTGTAACAGATTATTTTTTATTTATAGCACTATTCTGAACGACTTTCGGAAATGTAATAAGCAAATGCCAATCAATTGGATAGATATTGTAACAGGTGCTGTATATTTTGAAATGGGAAACAAAAATTTGTTAAATAAAATACAAATTTTGAAAATTTTTCTATTTTTGCAGCCCAAATTTTGCAAGGATTATTTTTGATGAGAGCAAGTAAACGATACAGAGCGACATATGGCCGTGCTATAGCCGTACTGTCCATTTCCTTTATGGTCTGCGGTGTTGCATCTGCGCAGATCCGTCCGGAGTACGTCCGGCAAAATGAAAGCCAGGAGCAGTCAGCCCCGTTTATAAACAGATGGGCGTTCAAGACCAATGTGCTTGAATGGGTTCTGACTATCCCTAATATCGGCTTAGAGTTTGATTTGTCAGCCTCGAAGTACAATAGGTCGACGCTGGGAGTTACAGCCAAATATAATTGGAATACAGCCAGGGGTAATGCGACGCGTATTGTATTCGACTATTTGGACGTCAGACCTGAATACAGATATTACTTCCGCAGCCTCCGGAAAAAGGATTTTTCAGGAAACGACAGGAAACCGTCTGTCAAATATCTCGGAGCTTATGTCAATTATGGGGAATATTCTTTCAAACTGCATAAGGGGATACAAGGCAGGGCAGTAGGACTTGGAGTGTCTTACGGATACGCATTGCCTGTTTATACATATAATAAAGGAGCTTTGGATTTGGATCTTGGTTTTTCTGTTGGAGTACAGATGACTGAATATGACAGATATTACAGGGATGGGGAGAATAACTGCTTCGCAAAAGTTTCTGCAGAATCTGAGAAATGGCATGTTTCACCATTTCCTGTAGTATCGGAACTGAGGGTGGCTTTTGCATGGCGTCCTGTTTCTGTGAAAGCCAAATATCTTGAGTATAATCCGTTGAGAAACCAGATATTACTTGCTGAATCCGACATAGAGGCTGCATTCTCGGATATGAAGTCAAAATTCGGACATAGTCTGGATATAAAGGAAAGAGAACAGTATAAGACAGATGCCAAGGCTTGTAGGGATGCATTTGCAGCATTTGCAGCGGAAACCGCAGCCAAAACAGCTGAAAACATAAGCGGATATGGCTTCAGTAAGGCCAAATACACTTCGCTTGTAAAGAAAATCAAAAGGCTTGAACGTAGGTCAATCAAAGATTTTGACCGTAGCATTCAAGCTTATGTCAAGTAAATTAAAACTATGTGTAATTTCAGATTGAACCATATTTTGAAGAAGACAGAATCTTTCTGTATGGCCTTTTCTGCTGCATTGGCAGCTGTGTCCTGCATCGGTGTTGACTACGCTTATGTGGATGATGGTAACGGTGCTCCTGAAGGCTTCGGGAAAACGCCGGTGAGCCTGAGTTTTGACTGGACGGGGGAAAAACCGGAGGAAATTCCGGACAAGATGTCTGTACTTATGGCCAGAAAACGTAATGAAATACACTATGTATGGGGGCTTGACAGTATAGGAAGACTGCCAGGACATGACAAGCCTTTGGATACACTTCTAAGGAATGGCGATTACCTGGCTCTTGCTTTCAATGCACCTGCAGCATCCTATAAGACAGAAGGTCTGGATAAATTTAAATCTGACAGATTTTATCCTCTTACATATCTTAGTTCTTCGTTAGAGATACCGCCCTATTCAGACTTCAAGTCGGAGTTTGGCATTGGGAGAGACGAACTCTGTCCTGAATATGTTCCAGTTACATCTGCAGAGCCGTTATGGCATTCATTCTCAGAGATTTCTTTAACTCAGGACAGCGGGAAAACCGGATTGGATTTTTGCCCGAAGGATCTTACATTGGAACTTGACGTAAAAGTCAGGATAAAGGCAGTTTCTGGAGCAGAGATAAAATCTGTTACTGCAGTTCTTTCCGGAGTGCCTCGCACAGTAAACCTTATGAGAGGAACAGTCAGCGACAGGTCTTTGTATAAGGTGGCGTTTAAAATGACTCCGGAAGAAGGCTCCCCGGAAGGCAATGCTGTGGTTTATTCCGGCAAAGTAAGAACTCTCGGCCTCTTTTCCGAAGGATTTGACTCTTACCTTGCAGGACCTGGAGTTCTGTGGCTGGCGGTAGATGCATCATCCGGCTCAGTATCAAAGCGTCTTTATGCTGGAATAAACATGAAGTATTATATCCGCAGTCTTGAACTAATGACCCTTGATAGTAACAGTGGCGGATACACTCTTAACGAGAATTCGGCACTTCTTGACAAAGGGACTGTACTGACAGTAGATGGAGAAAAAATCGTAGCAGGAGACAATGCTGTCGAGCCATGGAGTCTGATGACTGATAATCATTATAAGGAGGCAAAAAATGAAAAATAGCATTTGGTCTGCGCTGGTTGCAGTTTTGCTTGCCGGAGGATGCGCAGATGATACATATAAGGGAAATTTTGAGGACGGCAATTCTTCAACTTTGACTTTGCCGGTCAGGATATCTGTAGGCAATCCTTTTATAAAAGGAAGTGTTTCTGATATTTCGGACATAAATGGCAAGAGCATTTATGTCTACGCCTTCAGAAAGAATGACAAGGTTTCATACAAATCTACGTCAGAGGAAAACAGAAACGAATGCCTTATAGATGGTTCACCGGTTAAAGAAGGCGGATTTCCTGCAGGAAAAGCTGCAAGGATTGAAGCTGGCAGTCCTTATGCCGCATGGTCAGGGAAGGGTGTCAATTGGCCGGCAGGGGACAATCACAGGTATGCCTATGATTTTTTCGCATACTATCTTGGTGGCGCAGAACTTAAAGATGTCATAAGGGAAAATGATTGTGTGAAATTGAAGTTCAGTATTACAGGAAATGAAGATGTGATGCTTTCCAAGGCAGTACCTACAATTTCGCAATTGTCCGGCCTGAACAGTAGCGACAAAAATGAAGCTATCGCATTGTCATTCAGTCATTTTACAGCATTGCGCTCTATTTCGCCTGTGTTTACCTTAAAACATCAGCTGGTAAAACTGGATTTTGAAATTTCAACAGGACAAGTTGAAATAGAAGAAATATCAGTGCTTTCAGGAAAAGAGGCTGTGCTGACTGTCGCACATAAAAACGAGTCTGAAATGGGCATCTCTTTCATAGATGATGTAGATTCCATGTCATCAGACAAGGCTCTTGGCTATGCCATGTCTCTTAAGCCTTCTGAAAATCAGGCAACCTTGCTTGCAGCTCCTTCTGAGCGTTATCGTGTTTTCGTTAAAGTAAAAGCTGACGGAGTATCGGGAACTATTGAGTCTGAAATACTTAATCCTGCAGAAGGCAGGCATTTCAATTCA
>URDD01000111.1 GCA_900546395.1 uncultured Bacteroidales bacterium
ACAAAAGATAAAGCCGACCTTTGGGCCGGCTTCATCTTTTATATGCATTCGGTACGGAAAAGGAGGCTCTGCGGTACAAAACGGCCTGCGAAACACTTCCAGCCAACTTAAATCAGTAAATACCTGAAAGAGGTCAGATTCGCGCCGTAGAAGCAGCCGCATCAGAAGCAGCCTGCGCAAAATCATCACCGGATGATGCGAAGAGTATTCCCCTTGAAGAGTTGATAAGAAGACCTCCCTTGTCATTTGCACCGTACTTTATGACCTCCTCAGCAGAACCTCCCTGCGCTCCCACTCCTGGAACCAGCAGGAAATTGTAAGGACAGAAAGACCTTATTTCGGTAAGTTTGTCTGCTTTTGTAGCCCCAACAACAAACATCATGTTATCTGGGGTGGATATGGACATCATCTCTTCCATAACAGCCTGATAGAGCGGTTTTCCGTCTTTTTGGGCATTCTGGAACTGATATGCGGAAGCATTTGAAGTCAGAGCCAGGACTATAGCCCATTTGTCCTTATATTCAAGGAAAGGAGTTACGCTGTCTGCTCCCATATACGGAGCAATAGTCACAGCATCAAAATCCATTGCCTCAAAAAAAGCTTTGGCATACATTCTGGCAGTATTGCCTATGTCTCCCCTCTTGGCATCAGCTATAAGGAAAATCTCCGGATAACGGCTTCTGATATAATCAACAGTAGCTTCGAGGGCTTTCAGACCGTCTGTACCATAGCACTCATAAAAGGCCAGATTCGGCTTATATGCCACACAGTGCGGTGCAGTAGCATCAATAATAGCTTTGTTGAACTCAAGGACACTGCGGGCCTTGCCTTTGAAAAGCTCGCCCTTTACAGCCAGTTCTCCATCTGCCGCAAATGCCTTTACAGATGAAGGCATTTTATCGAAGTCAACATCCAGGCCTACGCAAAGCATGGTTTTCTTCTTCTGTATCTGCTGGTATAATTCTTCTCTATTCATCACTGATAAGTTTCGCAAGTTTGGATTTATACTTATTTGAAGAAGGTGACGGGCTTGCGAAACTTTTCCCCTCGCACTATCTTCTTTTATCTGTTCACTGCAAATGTCCGCCGGATAGTTTGCCAATTGTTCCCGGCTTCCACCTTAATCCCCTCTCTTGGAGAGGGGATTAATATCGACATTAAAGTAACTTCTAATAATATCTGTAGAACAGCGAGATTGCTTCCATTCCCTTGAAAAGCTGGCTGAGCAGGTAGCTTTCGTTTGGAGAGTGTA
Source organism: uncultured Bacteroidales bacterium (assembly GCA_900546395.1). GTDB lineage: Bacteria > Bacteroidota > Bacteroidia > Bacteroidales > UBA932 > Cryptobacteroides. The sequence goes on from URDD01000111.1 coordinate 1,253, forward strand.
TCGTATCCCTTTCAAGGCCGAAACCCATAAGAAGCGGATCAATCTCAAGTATCCTCTGCAGGTCAGCCAGGATAGGAATACTTCCTCCTCCCCTGCTCGGAACCGGCTCTATTCCATATACTTCAGTCATGGCTTTGGATGCAGCCTGATATGCAGGTGATGAAATAGGAATCAGGAAGCCGTTACCGCCATGACAAGGAGTGACCTCTACCTTTACATAATCAGGTGCAATAGCCTTGAAATGCTCCATGAAGAGTCGTGTGATAGTCTCGCTGTCCTGGTTAGGCACAAGTCTCATTGAAATCTTCGCGTGCGCCACAGACGGGAGCACTGTCTTGGCGCCTTCTCCTGTATATCCGCCCCAGATACCGTTTACATCCAGTGACGGCCTGATACCTGCCCTTTCAAGAGATGTGTAGCCCTTCTCACCCTTGACTTCCTTTATGTCAAGGAATGACTTATATTCTTCAAGGTCAAAAGGAGCACGGGCAAGTTTGGCCCTGTCTTCATCTGAAAGCTCAACCACATCATCATAGAAACCTTTCACAGTTATATGACCGTCCTTGTCAATCAGGGATGAAATCATATCACACAGCACATTTATAGGGTTTGCGACAGCTCCGCCGTAATGTCCTGAATGCAGGTCCTTGTTAGGACCGGTAACCTTAACCTCTACATAAGACAGTCCTCTCATGCCACAGTTGATAGAAGGCACGGTCTCGGAAATCATCGTTGTATCTGACACAAGGATAATGTCTGCTTTCAACATATCCTTGTGATCCCTGGCCCAGGCTGCAAGCGAAGGACTTCCTATCTCTTCCTCACCCTCAAGAATGAACTTGACATTATGTTTCAAAAGTCCTTCCCTGACCATGAACTCAAAAGCCTTGATATGCATGAAGAGCTGGCCCTTGTCATCATTGGCGCCTCTGGCATAAATGGCTCCGTCACGTATTTCAGGCTCGAACGGGTCTGATTTCCACAAATCAAGAGGATCGACAGGCTGCACGTCATAGTGGCCGTAAACCAGAACTGTAGGCAGCGAAGGGTCTGCTATCTTTTCTCCGAAAACTACAGGGTGTCCTGCCGTCTCCAGCACCTCGGCCTTATCAGCACCTGCTTCCATCAAAAGCTCTACAAGTCTGTCTGCACAGCGTCTCATATCCGGCTTGTGGACTTCGAGCGAACTTACTGAAGGTATTCTGAGAAGGGAAAAAAGTTCTGAAAGAAACCTTTCCCTGTTTTGTTCGATATACTGTTTCATTTCCATATTTTTTAGTGTTTACGTGTTTCAGGTCCTTGTCTGAAATAATCCAAACAACTTTTAAAGATATGGAAAATTATTGTTTTCTGCAATCAGTCTGATGCTTAAATTTTCTATAATACAAAAAAGCCGGATCAAATCAATTTGACCCGGCCGGATTATTTGCTGACAATAAATTAGTTGTTCTTCACGAGTGAAAGACCAAGCCTGAAGTCAGTAGTATTTTTCCACTCACCGCCAAGAGACTGGAACAAGACTCCGATAATTTGCATATCTTGAGGAATCATATTGTTCTCCATAAGCGCTCCGAAAACAAGCATCAAATCATTTGACTCGATAGGAAATCCCCAGTCAGGATCAACTTCACCTGTTTCTCTCATTGTAAAGAGAGAATCAAATTCAGTCTTAGGCAAATAGAGACAAGTCTTGCCATCCTTTTCCTCTGCCTTCATAGGGATTCCGTTCAAAACCCAGCTCTGGAACTGTTTGATAGTCTCATTCGAGATAAGATTCATCTTTTCACCCAAAATAGCTGCAAGCATGCCCTTTACAGCTTCCGGCTCCTGCTTTACAAGTTCCATTATCATGTCTGCAATAGCAGATCCGTCAGAACCTGTTGCAGCTCCGATAATCGCAGCAAGATCAAGCTTTACATTGAAAACTCCGTTAGTCTCTGACCATGCAGCAAGTCCGTCTGCAGAAGAAACCATAGCACCGACATTTTCGCTGAGAGCCTTTACTGCTGCCTCTGTAGGAAACTTAAAATCGGGATTCATTGATCCCATTGACCATTTCATAAGGCTGTCCTGCCCGCTGATAACAGGTTTCTCTACATACGAAGCGCAGAGATTTCCGTCTGCCTTCAATTCTATGGATCCGAGTACCTGAGGAAGCATGGCCCCTCCCATCATGCGGAAAATATTTGCCATATTTTCAGTAGATTCATTTCCGCTCCACACAGTATAAAGAGGAGAAGATACAGGAAGATTCTTTTCACCTTCTGTCTTATAAGTATCAAGTCTGTAGGTTCCTACCATTGGATGCGTCGGGACCTCACCTTCTCCACCGTTTTTACCGGAATCATCACAAGATGACACAATAGCCGTCATACTAACCATAACGGCCAACATTTTGAAAATCTTTTTCATAATAATTGAAATTAGTTAAAAACCTTATTTATTATAAACACGCCGGACGCCCCGGCATTAATCTACTTATAACCATTTTATGGAAAAGGACATTCCAATACACCCAAACCCCTGCTACTAACGATCCAGATGTGCTTTCGCATACTCTACTGTAAGATCGAAAGTCTTCTTTCTGGAAGATGGAGCCTCATACATGGCATCTGTCATTATCTGTTCGCAGATGGAGCGTAGCCCCCTTGCTCCCAGTTTGTTCTCAATAGCAGTATCCACTATGAGTTCAAGCACTCCAGGCTCTACAGTAAGCTTTATGCCGTCAAGTTCGAACATTTTCTCATACTGCCTGATAATGGCATTCTTCGGCTCGGTAAGAATCCGAAGAAGAGCGGCCCTGTCAAGATGGTCAAGATAAGTGATGACAGGAAGCCTTCCTATTATCTCGGGAATAAGACCGTAGGAACGCAAATCCTGGGCAGAAACATACTGGAGGAGATTGTCCTTATCTACTTTCTGCTTGTTCGTTGCACCATATCCTATGACCTGGGTATTCATTCTCTGCGCTATACGCCTTTCTATTCCCTCGAAAGCACCGCCACAGATGAAAAGTATATTCTGTGTATTTACATGTATGAACTCCTGCTCGGGATGCTTGCGGCCTCCCTTTGGCGGAACATTCACCACATTGCCTTCAAGAAGCTTCAGCATAGCCTGCTGGACTCCCTCTCCGGACACATCCCTTGTAATGGATGGGTTGTCGCTCTTGCGGGCAATCTTGTCTATTTCGTCAATGAAGACGATTCCCCTTTCAGCAAGCTCGACATCATAGTCAGCCTCCTGAAGCAGACGGGTAAGGATACTTTCCACATCCTCTCCCACATATCCCGCTTCTGTAAGGACAGTCGCATCCACGATGGTGAAAGGCACCTGGAGAAGCCTTGCTATAGTCTTTGCTATCAATGTCTTTCCAGTACCGGTAGGACCTACCATCAGAATGTTTGACTTCTCGAGTTCAAGCTCTGATGTATCCCCAAGGTTATGGTTGATACGCTTGTAATGGTTATAGACAGCCACGGAAAGAAGCTTCTTTGCCCTGTCCTGGCCGATAACATACTGGTCGAGATATGCATGTATCTCCTTAGGCTTCATTATCTTGTCCACTTTGCCGTGGCTTTTGTGCGAAGCCTGCTGCATACTCCCTACATATTCGCTGCAAAGTTTGATACAGTCACTGCAAATACAGGAGTCCAAACCCTGAAGCAGGAGCGGTACTTCATTCTCGCTCCTGCCACAAAACATGCAATATCTGCTGTCTTTACTATTTTTTCCTTTAGCCATTATTTGTTTTTCTTGTTAAGGATTTCGAGTAACATACCATAATCGAGAGCATCGG
>URDD01000112.1 GCA_900546395.1 uncultured Bacteroidales bacterium
AAGAGATGTTTGTGGACACATCAGGTTTGTCATATGATATTGTTATGGATATGTTCAGAAATTTGCCTAGAAATGGGAATTTTTTCAGCAATAAGTATTGGTCAGACAATATACAGAAAGCACAGGCTCGGAGCTGATGATACGTTATATTGCAAGAGTGTGTATGCTTGGACTCCGATAGGAGAAAGCAGATTGGTTCTGATTGACAGAAGAATCATATGATTTCATCATTAATTTGGCAGGCAATAATATTCAAATTATTGCCTGCTAAATTTTTACCAAAATTCTTCTAATACCGTTTTTAGACTAGGAAATATTGTTGAAAGCGTACTCTCAATATATTCTTTAGAGCAGAACTGTAGCTTTGAAATAGTATCAATGCTGTGTTTTTTACTTGATTTCTGAGTAATTTTTGTTCTGTTGGTCATTTTCTGCAAAAACAGGTCACTTTCTGCATAGGATATTTTCTTTTGCTTTGATTCCTGCTATTCTTAGAATATACAACAGATTGCTCTATATGGCACATTGAATACTGAGGAAAGGAGAAGTAAATATAATTATGAATATGCTTATAGAATGATCTGCATATAACGACAAAATGATATTAAAATAGGGGGTGATTTTGATGAAAGATTTTCATTTGAAGATTTTAGCTATAATAATGATAATTTTTGGCATATTTGGTTTAAGTACGCTTCCGTTTCTTTCCATTATTGTCCAATATATTGACTCAATAACTGGATTTAGTTCAGGAAATGGATATCTTACCAATAACATGGATTATCTTTTTAAAAGTCCTCTTATTTATATTGGTGGCTTTTTTGTTTTTAGTATCATTTTGGCAATTATTTATCTGGTTTATAGTTTTTTTAAAGCAAAGCGGGGGTGACTTCTAATGAAAAAAATAATTAGTATGGTTTTAAGTTTTATATTGATTTTGGGGTGCTCGACAACAGCGTTTGCTGCGGAGACTCATAACTATGACACTGAAAATTTGCCTCATGATGGAGCTGATTATTTTGAAACGGAAATTAAAGCTGATGAGGAAAATGAAGAACGCATTTCTGATTTTGTTACCGTATATGGTTATCAATATACCAAAGGTAGTTTAAAAAGTGGTGCATGGAGAAATGGCACGAGTGGTGGTAGTTCTACATCTAGCGCAAAATTATCATTGAATTACACTCAAGATACTTCTTATAATATTTCCTTTAAAGCTTCAGTTTCCGGTGGATATACAAATGGTGGAACTATAGGAAGTGAGTTGGGTGTTACACTAGGTGCATCAAAATCATATTCTTTAGGTAGCGGATACTCCGTAACTGTTCCAAAAGGATCTCATTATTTAATCAAATATCGTCCTATGTATTATACATATAAGGTCGTTGAGACAAAATATAAAGAAAGATATAATGAAGCATTAGGCGGCATGGAGAGATATGTGGTTGAAACAAAAACCTGCTATGTAGACGTATTTTCGCACTGGGATTTTACACATGTAGCTAAGTAAAGGTGTATGTTACACTAAATAAAAGCAGGGAACTATCTATATCCATGCTTCAAACTGGAGATAAAGCTCGTGGATCTGCCACGGGCTTTTCTCATGTTGTTATATACATTTTGCTGAAATTTTAAATTTCAGTGTAAAAGTAGATTGGTGTTTAGAAGGAATATGCAAAGTATTACACGAAAATGTCAAAGGATTACAGTTTCCTAAAACCCATAATAATTTCTGATATAATGCGATAAGTCAGAAAGGATGATGGGGCTATGGGGAAAAGAGAGCACATATACGAAATTATTGCAGAGAATATCAGAAAAGAACGCAGAAGGCTTGGAATTACACAGGCAGAGCTTGCAGAACGGGCAGATGTATCATTGGATACTATCAAAAGTGTTGAAAATGGCAGAAGGGCAATGAGTCTTGATACATATTTGAATATTGTTCATGCATTGGAGTCATCGCCTATGGTTTTGATGAGCCAGCAGCACCCAGAAAAACACATTGAGCGTTTTGCATTTATGATGAATCGATGTGACGAAAGAGAAATAGAATTTGCATTACATATGATTGAACAAATATTAAGAGGACAGGAAGATTATCTGAGTGAATAGACGGGTAGTTATCCTGTCCTTTGTCTATGACTCTTTTGCAAATTTTTCGTAAACGTCAAATCATGCGCCTTGTCGAACTGACTTTTTTATGCCAAACTCTAAAGAACACGAAAAAACTAATAGTTTTTTAGAGGAGGCAAACACAATGGATCAATCAACTCACGATGTTCGCATGACCAACTGGCTAAACATCATCAGTCAGTGCCAGAACCGTCCTGCCGGTATTTCGGCAAAGCAATGGCTTGCCGAAAATGATGTAAATGAAAAATCTTACTATTACTGGCTCCGTAAGATTCGCCGGGAAGCCTATGAGCACAGGGCAGAACTTCCGGATGTAACCAAGTCTTCAGAACTCTCTTTTGTGGAAGTGCCATTAAAAGCTCCGGAATCTTCCGATGCATTACACCACACAGATATCAGCATGGTACCTTCCGCGGTACTAAAAACAGACAGACTTACCATTGAAATTTCAAACGATATTTCAGCATCCCTGCTGACCGGTCTTTTACAGGAGGTGCTTCATGCTTGAAGATTCAGCCGGGATCCGCAGGGTAGTTCTTGCCTGCGGATATGTGGATCTCCGTAAAGGGATCGATGGTCTGTCCATGATCATCGGTGACAGATATCATCAGAATCCTTTTGAAAAAGGAACCCTCTTCCTCTTCTGCGGCAGACGGTCTGACCGGATCAAAGGCCTTCTCTGGATGGGTGACGGTTTCCTCCAGCTTTACAAAAGGCTGGAAGCCGGTTCCCTGTCATGGCCAAGAACCAGTGAAGAAGCCGCAGACCTTACCGAGGAGCAGTTCCGGTATCTTATGATGGGGCTGAATCCACTGAACCCGAAAGTAAAGGAAGTAACGCCAAAGAGTCCGGTCTGATTTGTGCAAAACATAGATTTTTTCCTGCCGTATAGCGGTTCCGGTTTGTAGCAGTGCCAGCCGGATTTTGAGCCTTCTGTATGGGGCCCATGCCTGCACCGTGCGGAGAGGACGGCTTTTTCAGTTCCTTGAAAACTTTATATTTCCTTATGCCTACAGCTGTCATACAGCCTTACAGGTATAGGCAGAATGACGAAGCCTGCTTGTCAGACGATTCGCAATCCCTTTTATTTTCTGGTATAATAAGACCAGAAATAAGGAGCAGATGATGGCAGCAAAACACGCACTGGAAGAACTGAATAACTGCAGCCGGGAAGAACTGATCACGATGATCCTCATGATGCAGGGACAGCTGGATGCCCTGAATGAGAACATCGAGAAGCTGATCGAGCAGGTGCGTATCGCCAACAGTTACCGGTTTGGAAAACACACGGAAACCCTGGATTCCATTGACGGACAGCTATCTTTCTTCGATGAGGCGGAAAGCTGCTGTGACCTGTCTGCACCGGAACCGGCCGAAGAAGAAGTCATCCCTTCACGCCGCCGGAAGAAAAAGGGACAGCGTGAGACCGACCTGAAAGATTTCCCGGTGGATATCATTCCTCCTTATCGTGTATCCAAAGAAGAACTGGATAACTTTTACGGAGCAGGCAACTGGCGCCGACTGGAGGATGAAACCTATAAAAGGCTGCGGCATGAGCCGGAATCCTGGACGGTTGAAGTGCACACCGTAGAGGTCTATCTCGGAACAGGTGGGGAACACCAGGATGAATTCTTACGCGGAAAGCGCCCGAAGGATCTGCTTCGCGGAAGCATTGTTACTCCTTCCCTGCTTGCGTCCATCCTGAATGTAAAGTACGTGAATTCCTCTGCCCTGCACAGGATCGAGCAGGAATTTAAACGTAACGGTGTAAATATTTCCCGGCAGACCATGTCGAACTGGATCATCCGCTGCTCGGAAAAATATTTTGTTCCTTTTGTGGAATGCATGAAGCAGGAACTGCTTTCACTTCCCGTCACACAATCAGACGAGACTCCGACACAGGTGATCGGGGACAGTGACCGCCCCAACAGCATGTGCTATATGTGGGTGCACCGTTCCGGAGAGTTCTATAAAGACCGTCCGGTAGTGGTCTATGAGTACCAGAAGGGACGTGGCCACGAAAAGCCCCTGAATTTCTACCGGGATTATAAAGGGATCCTTGTCACGGACAGTCTGGAGCAGTATCATCTGCTGGACAGAAAGCTGCCGGATGTGACAAATGCCAACTGCTGGGCGCATGCAAGAAGAGCTTTTGCGGATGCGGTGAAAGCAGCAGATAAAAAGGATCCGCAGGCCGTGAAAAGCTCCGTGGCATACCGGGCATTGCAGAAGATCGCGGAATTCTACAGCATCGACACCGGGTTAAAAGAGCTTCCGAAGGAAGAACGTCTTAAGCAGAGGCAGGAAAAAATACAGCCGATGGTTGAGGAGTTTTTTGCGTGGGTAAAACAGCAGGTGTCTGAATATGCCGTACCGCCAAAGTCAAAAACCGGTCAGGGACTGAATTTCATCATCAATCAGGAGAAATATTTAAAAGTGTTCCTGACAGATGGTGATGTTCCCATAGATAACTCTGCATCGGAACGGGCTATCCGTACTTTCTGTGTCGGTAAAAAGAACTGGATGTTCCATAACACAGCAAGAGGAGCCGAAGCGAGTGCCCTTGTCTACAGCATTTCAGAAACAGCCAAACTGAATAACCTGCGCCCGTACTATTACTTCAGACATATCCTGACAGAGCTGCCGAAGCTGTGCGATAAAAAAGGAAATATAGATCCGGCAAAACTGGACATTCTGATGCCTTGGTCATCAGAGCTTCCGGAGGAATGCCGAAAACCACGTCACTCATAAGGGTGGCGTTGATTTTAAGTGCACGCGCATGATTTGACGTTTACAATTTTTCAGCGAGATGGTATATGATTTCTTCAATGGTGGGAGTATCATTTTCACATGGAAAGTCTGTCCAGAAGCG
>URDD01000113.1 GCA_900546395.1 uncultured Bacteroidales bacterium
TTCTTTATTTTATCATGAAAAAGGGCATAAAAACATATGTTTTGTGCAATTTTTAATTTTCAAACACGCTCTAGTACATTTTTTACTGTTTCTCTGCCTAACATATGCAGTCCTCCTACCGAACCCTTTGCCAAACTACTGATAACAGACATTGTTGTTGCTGTGTTGCCTCTGCACTCTGGAGAGACATTATCACGGTCATTTCCTAACACACTTTCTGAAAATGCCCTGCTTATTGTTTTTCCATTAAATGCACAAGCATATGCATTTCCGTCAATCGCTGTATATGAATAATAACTACTTGATGTTAAACAGAGCTTATTTCCCTTTGCCGCAAGAGCAGAGAGGGAGTTGACATTAATCCTTGGTACTGCTGATTGAGGAATTGCCTGTCCTCCTCCATCGCTTCCAAAATAAAAATATCCGTTGAAGCTAGTGTCAGCACTTACTGCCTCATCGAAAAAATTTATGGCATCCAACAAAGTATTTGAACTACTTCTATTCTGATTATAAAAAGTAAGGCGTTCACCGCTTACATTTACCAAATAATTCAATAGATTTTTTCGTGAACCACCTTGCAGCAAATTTGATTGCATTCCCTTATGAGAATTTATGTAATTAAACTGTTTTGCCGTCACTCTTGCCATGCTATATTGTCCACTAAATCTTATATTCATTGTCTGCCTCCCTTTTAAGCACTACGCCTTTACATCAAATCCGGTCACTCCTTCTCCCGTACTTGTAGACATCGCAGATATTATTGACTTTGTAACATTTTCCACGCCGTTTCCTGTAGCAGAAATGCTTATCTCATTTGCACCAGTTTTCGCAATCTGTTCCTCTGCCTGTGCTTTTTCAGCACGTTTCTTTGCGGCTTTTTCTTCTGCCGTTTTCTTTTCAGCCCTTCTCTCAGCCGCCTTTTCTTCTGCCGTCTTTTTCTCCTTTGCCTTTCTTTCCGCATTTTCTCTTGCTATTTTACCGTCAGAATCACTTGTGCCGGATACAGTTGCTGTAATATTACCATTAGCATCTATCGACCATGTTTGGTTCGTTACTGTTCCCAAACAGCTCGTTAATGTTTTTTTTGCACAGTCTGGAATAGCCTCTAGATTTTCTTCCAAATATTTTGCCTTTTCCGGATCATTCATGCACTTCTTTAGAAAGGCACTTGATACAGTTACCGTTGTTGGAATACCAGACATTGATGTTTTTCCCGTATTCATATAACTGTATTTTTCCTGCAAATATTTAGAGTAGTCGTTTACATTACTGAAGCCTGTCTTAATCTGTGCAGTTTTGGTTACACCATGTGTTGAGGTCTTCAACTCCACTGTACTTGTTTTTACTCCTTTTTCTTCTTCGTTCTTACTCTCGGTACTGCCTGTCTTTTTTGCAGCATTTGCATAACCCGTTATATAGTTACCGTAATTATTTGTAATCTCCATTGACATATTGGTATCCTCCTTTTCAACATCCATTTTTACTGTTGTTTCTGCAACATCACAGTTACTTTGAATCTATTCCCTTTTGCCTCTATATTTACTGCCCCGAAATAACGTTCCGCCAGTTCTCTCACATTTCTAAGTCCCACTCCATGCTCCATCAATATTTCCGGCAGTTCTGTCTCTTTCATGGTTCGGGGAAGTCCGTCCTCTGCCTGCTGTAATATTCCATCAAAACTATTTTCCACCGTAATCAGCAAGAAGTTATCTTTCCGTTTTAGTGACAGCCTAATATACCGTTTCTCCTTCTCTATCTTCCGGCAGGCTTCGATTGCGTTATCCAGCAGATTATTCAAAATCATTCCCATGTCAAAAACGGATATGGTATCACTGTCCCGATAGTCAAACTTCACATCAAATAAAATTTCTTCCCTAATGGCTTTCTTGTATTTGTCATTGATAAGCACATCTGTAACGGCATTTCCGGTTGCATATTTGTAATCCAGTTCCTCAATAGTTGCGTCCAGCTTTTCTATGTAACGGTCAATTTCCTCATACTGATCTCTTGCCGCAGACCTTTAATGTTGGTCATGTGATTTTTCATTTCATGCCGTACTTTGCGAATACTGCCATAGAAATTCTCCGCTTCCTCCAGGCGGAGTTTCATCGCCTTAATCTGCTGCTGTTCCACGAAATAGTTTTCTTTCTCTCTTTGCAATTCCCTGTATTTCTGATAAATCGTTATTGCTGCCAATTCTCCTAAAAACAGTAATACCGCAATCAACGGAAGTTTCCAGAGCAGTTCTTCTTTTACCTGAAATAAATCAAATACTTCATTTTTAATTTTTACGATGCTTATATTTATAATTACCTCTGCAAATAAGCCACCCGCTACATTCAATACCGAAAGAAACCACACATCATACCAACTCATTTTGTTGAATGAAATTACTATTTTCCACACAACCGTCAGCATAAGAGCAAACAATACGATGTATAATCCAAACAACAATATTTGCGTATATACCAAATACAAATACATATTTTCTATATAATTTTCACTGCTACTATCCAATAACTGAAATACAGAATTATTCACATATTGAAATACACTATTGGCAACTGACAAACTGAAAGAACGCAGTCCATAAAACAAAGTAAGAATAAATACCGGTTTCTCGCAATGCTTTTTATATCGGACAATACTGTAAGTCAAAATGGCAATAGCCGATATTATCAGCCGCCCACTTGTCGGCAAACTTGATATAAATCCCAATCCAATATTTAAGAGCAGTAACACACTCCCTATCATCATGGACATTTTTTCTTTTTTATTTTTACAAAAAATGTTCCAGAGAGCATAGAAAAATATCACATCTGCTATCACGATGACCATTCCTGCCACATTGGAAAACATCTCAAACCCTGACTGGCTCATTTAACTCTCCTCCGAAATGTATTGCAAATATGCTTTTACAAAATCCTGATACTTGTACTTTGATATAAGCAGCTTGTTTCCGTTTTTCATACATACCTCTGTACGGTCATAGCCTTCTATCTGTTTCAGATTTACTAAATATCCTTTGTGAATGCGGAAAAACTCCGGATTCAGTTCCTGCTCTAAGTCACTTATTTTTCCCCAATGCTCTATTTTCTTATCTTCCAGACAGATGAATATTTTATGATTGCTGCTTTCTATGTAGAAAATATCATCTGCCTTTATGGTCTGCATATTTGCACCATTTCCAACAGTGATTTCTTTTCCTGTTTTATCTTTCTGCTCTGTCAAATATTGATATTCCCGCACTGCCTGTGTAAAGACATTCACAAAATCCTTTTTCTTTATCGGCTTTACTATATACTGGAACGCATTGACCGAAAACGCATCCGGCATATACTCGGAGTATCCTGTCACAAAAATAAGCAAAGGCAGACTGCCCCATGCCGCCTGTTCCTTATCTGCTTGTATCTGCCGAAGCTGCTTTGCCACGCTCATACCATCTATATCACCCATTGCAATATCAAGAAACAGTACATCTATTTTTTCACTGTTCTCTTTTTCTGCCTGCAATAATTCTTCCCCGGAAGCATATTCTGTGATCTGACATTCCTCATTCTGCTGCTCTATCAGCTTTCGGATATATGCCCTCACATTTTCTTCATCATCACAAATCCCAATATGCAAAATTTCCACCTCCAGACTGCTCTTTTTCTACACTTATATTATCGTCAAAAATCACAAAAAAATTTTATTTATTGCGTAACTGGACATAAAAAATATTTAAAAAGGCTATTTAGGTCCCAAAAGCTCTCTCTTGCGAGAGAGCTTGGTCTGCACCTGTAAAGTCAAGGTTGTTTTGGTGTAAATAGCATAAAAACGACAAATTCCATACAAAAAATTTCCCAAATCAGAAATTTTTGTACGGAATTTACTTATTTTGCTTATATAGCGAAAATGGAGACTTTTCAAACGGTAAAATTCCACATTTTTGTATTTTTTTCGTCCAAAACGGCGATTTAAATACAAACAAGATTTCCACTGACTGTCCCGATGCAACGCTCACAAAAAGAATTACTATCACTCTGCGAACAGTTCCTTCTTCCGTTCAATCATCTCATCGATTTTCTCGATATAAAGCCCTACATCCTTGACATTATCGCATCTTTCGATCCGTCCGTCGGGGAAGACACGCTTGGTGATGCTACCGGCACCCAGAGCCACGATGGTCTGTTTCTCCTCCATGATGAGGATGTTGTACAGGCCGTATTTGCCGGGACGGGCGTAGCCGGTGTTCTCGAAATTACCGGACATATTCTTCTGTCGGTAGAGATAATACGGCTTCATTCCAAGCTTTTCAGCTCCCGCTGCCGCGATCTTCATGGTCTCGTCTGTGTTGTGGAGCATGGAGACGCCGTTCTCCTGGATCCACTGGTTCAGACGGGATGCACGTTTGATGGCCAGGGAATGAACGGTCAGGCTGTCCGGGGCCAGCTCCACGATCTTTTCGATGGTGCGCTGTACATCCGCCTCCAGTTCTCCCGGCAGTCCCAGGATCAGATCCATATTGATATTGTCGAAGCCGACCTCTCTCGCCAGCTTATATGCCGTAAGCACTTGTTCCACGCTGGCTTTTCTGCCGATAATATCCAGGGTCTCCTGCTTCATGGTCTGGGGATTCACGGAGATGCGGCTGACCCGGTGACGGTACAGTACCTCCAGCTTCTCTCTGGTGATGCTGTCGGCCCGGCCGGCCTCCACAGTGAATTCCTTCACGGTAGAGAAATCGAACTTGGACTTTAATGCCGTGATCAGACGGTCCAGCTGCTCCGGTTCCAGTGTGGTGGGCGTACCACCGCCGATATAGACGGTATCCAGTACCTTGTCCTGAAAATTCTCCGCCACATAATCCATCTCTTTGATCACAGCGTCCACATAGGCGTCCACCTGCCTGCGGAATGCAGCGA
>URDD01000114.1 GCA_900546395.1 uncultured Bacteroidales bacterium
TGTTGTTATTCTGAAACTGGCAGAAATCCTTTCTCTATAAGCTTTTCTGCAATCTGGACTGCATTTGTCGCAGCTCCTCCTGATGCCGGCGGACTATGCCGCTTTGCTGTAGTCGCGACCGAAGATTTCCGCACTCATAATGCATATGTCTCCGTTCTCCTTGAGCTGGTTACGTGCGCGTGACATCTTGGTCTTGGTGGCTCCGTACCCGTTCCGCTTTTAGCTTTTAATTGTACTTCATGGAATTGAAACAACATATCCCAGAACGCCAGCATATTTTTTGCCGTTTAATTGCACTACTACTCATAGGCTTTTTAATACTGACGGCCTTCAGAGGGTTGTCCATATCTATTATGACAAGGACAAATGAAATCCGGAATCCAGACTTAACAACTGGATAAGAATCAGGTCTTATGAAGGCAAGGCTCTTGCCTGCGTATGCAAACTGGAGAAAGACAGAATCGTATTCAAATCCTGGTATTAAGTAAAAGATTCAAAAAGTAAGGATTGAAATACTCATATTCAGAAAAAGGCGTTCAATAGCAATCCCTGGAAAGAAGCCAAGGTCCCCAAAAAGACCTGTTCTCTCCTGATTGACTCCGGAGCATTGCTGAACAGCATCCGACCGTCCGTGATTTTTGCCGAAAAAGTTGTGATATCTGCCTGGAATAATCATTGATGTGATGAACCGGCTTGAAATGAATGTGCCTAAAATAAGATGGTAGATGCCCTAGATGGGGTAACTGTCAGGATTTGACAAACATCACATCTTGGAAACATCTCCCGAACGAAAGTAAAGATGACCGGCACTTGCCCGGGAAATGAAGGAGTCTGCCAGTGTCAGTTAGCCTTCTTTGCCAGTTCGTAAAGTTCTGGTCTGAGGTGGCAGTAGCCGTCAGGGTTTTTCTGCAGGTAGTCCTGGTGGTATTCTTCCGCCGGATAGTAGGTGAGCATCGGTCCTTTTTCCACGAATATCTTTCCGAATTTGCGCTCAGCCTCGGTATATACGGCCTCTATAACATCCATATCTTCAGGAGAATCCGGGCTGTAATAAATTCCGCAGCGGTATCTGGTACCGACATCTTCCCCCTGTTTGTTCTCGCTGGTAGGGTCGATTGCCAGGAAGAAGAAATTCAATAGCTTTTCCAACGGGAGAGCCTCATCATCGAAGATGACTCTAACGCATTCAGCATAGCCGGTCTGGTCAGTGTACACTTCTTTATATGTCGGGTCACTCGTATGCCCGTTTACAAAACCGACTTCTGTGTCGGCAACACCATGTATAAGTTTGAAATATTTCTCAAGCCCCCAGAAGCAGCCTCCTGCAAGATATATTGTATGTATTTTTTCCATATCGTTTCGTTTAGCTAAAACTCAGTTTGGCGAAGATAGTGATTTTATCCTTGAATCTGCACTCTGTCAAAGGCAGGCTTTGAGTCCCTTTATAACAGCCCTGGTGAAGCCTTCGTGCTCCATCTCGTTCAACCCTTTTATCGTAATACCTCCTGCAGTGGTGACCTTGTCAATTTCAGCCTCCGGATGATTGCCGGAAGCCAGAAGCAGTTCGACTGCACCCTTGACTGTATATTCAACAATCTTCTGGGCTTCTTCAGGACGGAATCCTATCTCTACTCCTCCTTCAGAAGCTGCACGGATGTATCTCATCGCGAATGCAATTCCGCAGGATGCAAGGGCAGTCCCGGCAGGAATCAGTCTCTCATCGACATACATGGTACATCCCATACCATCAAATATATCGCAGACAAGTTTTATTCTGTCACTATCGGCATTTGCAGATGCTACGAATGTCATGCTGGCAAGAACGGTTGCAGCTGTATTGGGAACCACTCTGAATGCCGATACAGCAGAGGGGTCAGACGGAAATACCCAGCGGGTAAGATCTTCCAGAGTTATCCCTGCCGCCACAGATACAAAAGTCTGCTTGATTGGGTCAATGTCCTCTCTAAAACCTGCAATGACCTCTTCCATAAGCCACGGCTTTACTGCCAGGATGATTATATCCGATTCTTTGACAGCAAGTGAATTGTCGTTTGTTACGGATATTTCAGGATTGATAGCCTTGATTTTGTCCAATGTTTTCTGTGTTTTGGCTGTGCAGATAATATCTCCCGGCTGGGCGAGCTCGCTGTTTGCCAGTCCTGCGGCGATAGCTCCGCCCATGTTTCCGGCACCGATGATTGCTATTTTCATATATTCTTTGTCTTTTGTGAAGTTATGTTTTTCACGACTTTCTTCAGTCAGATAACACTGCCTCCGTCCCGCTGCCGCGGCTGTTCGCTTCAAATGTCCAAAGGGGCAGTTTGATAATCGCTCATGACATTTTCAAAAATGTAACAAAAACATCTGCAAAAATATCTCATTAAATTTATGATGACAAAAATTCAGACAACTTCATATAATTACAAAAATACGTAGAGTTCATCCTACACCCACTCAAAATGTTCTGTGCCGGCTCCTATCTCGAAGTGGTATTTGACGATACCGAGGTCTACCGTTGTGTATCCGGCAAGTGAAAAGGTGGGGCGGATGGAAATCCTGCATTTTCCTTCGGCATCATTACCTGAAACGAATCTTATTTGGAATTTCTGCTGGTTGACGGCAGTAGGGGCCAATATGGCGGCTTCTACACCTGCTCTGTACCAGGGTGGGGTAATGTCGCTTACATCACTTACTTCTTCAGGAGACTTGCGCTTTCTCTCTTTACCCTGGTCTTCGCCATAACCCACTGCAATGTAGCACACTATGTGTTCGTCTTTTTCCAGAGTGAATGTCCCTGGAATCTTCCTGTATGTTGCACCAACCCAGCAAGTGTTCAGACCTGACTGTTGGTACAGAAGGACTAATTGCTCCCCATAATATCCGGCGCGTTCACTGAGGTCTTCGATAGGGCAGGTGGAACCTGGAGCCAGTTTTCTGGAGCCAGCTACCACGAAGATCTTTATATTTCCTCACCGAATGACGCGCGAGGATAGCCTCATGCAGTGTCATCATATTGCCGGTTTTCTGGAGTCGGATGAGTTGATAATCAATTCATTTAATTTATCTTCCCTTATTGTTTTGGGAAGGGCTTTTCCTGCCAGGACAAGTATTTTCTGTCCATTTCTGTAGATATGGAGTTGTCTGCTCCGCACTGCTACAGATATTTCCTCGTCATTTTGAATGGCTTGCCAGATATGATAATATGCACCGTCAGGTTCAAACAATTTCTTTTGGAGGTGCGAGCACATGTTTGTAGTATCAATGGTCATTTACTGTCAGCCTTTGCCTGGAATTTGGCAGTGTCTATTATGAATCTTTCATGGGTCCCTTCTCCGATAAGTCCGCACTCATCATAAGCCTTGACTGAAAAAACGATTCTGCGCCTGTCAACTTCAGTGACTTCTGTTTCAGCCCATACTTTCATTCCTACAGGAGTTGCAGCACAATGGCTTACGTTGATCATAGTTCCTACTGACCCCTGACCTTCTTCAAGAAGCGGTTCTAAAGAAAGGCTGGCGGTCTTTTCTATAAGAGCTATCATCATAGGGGTAGCGAACACCCTTACTTTGCCGCTTCCTACATTCAATGCTGTTTCGGCATCTGTTACTATCGTTTCCAGTCTGCCTTTAAGTCCCGGTTCAATCATAAATAAGAAATTTGTTTGAAAATTTGGTTAAAGTTCTTTCAGAACTGTTCTGAAGGAAATCCTGACAAACCTACGAAACTT
The DNA here is from genome assembly GCA_900546395.1 of uncultured Bacteroidales bacterium. Classification (GTDB taxonomy): domain Bacteria; phylum Bacteroidota; class Bacteroidia; order Bacteroidales; family UBA932; genus Cryptobacteroides. The sequence continues at coordinate 3,728 of URDD01000114.1, forward strand.
TTTAAATATCCGCAATGTCGGTGGGATAATTTCTTTTCCGCACTGCTTTCAGTCATGGACTCAATGAAAAGATGAGACGGCTCTCCTCCTACATATCCCCAAACGGAAAAAGTGATTTCCCCTGCAACACTGAACCAGATAGTGGCCTCTTCACCGTCCTTGAAACAGTATTCGCGCCACACACCTGAAGTTATAATATAAATGTTTTCATTTACTTCGCCTGCCCTGACGACATACCTGCCTGCAGGAAATGTCACTTCGTCACCTATATTTACCAGAGTTTCGTCATCGGCTTCCGAGAGCGAATGCCTGCGGCAATCAGTACAAAGTTTCCAAGTACGGCTCCGTCAACCATCGGCTGCATGCCGATAAAAAGAAGGCCCAGGATTCAGGGTACAGCAAATTTTCTGAAAAGCTGCCCGATATATCCTGAGGCCAATATTCTTTCTTCCTTACTTAACATAAAATCCCTGAATTTCAGTAGTCAGACTTGTGGACACAAAACAGGGCCGGTAGTTGGCCGTAGTGTCCGTGATTCTTCTGCAAAGAAAGAGAAGATTGTCCTGACAGGGATTATCTTTATGTTAACTTATAGATTTTCCAATATGATTTTTTCCATTACTTTATAGCAATCTCCGTTAGGGTGTACACTGTCGTAAGAGTATTTTTCAGGGAAGCCTCCTTTTTCGTCTTTCAGGACGCTGTGGTAATCTACATATTTTATATGTTCTTTTTCAGCATATTCACGAATCATTTCATTCAGCTTGATAACCAAATCCGTCGGGTTCTTTATCTCCGGCCTCCATTTATACGTGGTCACTGGAGTAAGAGAACATAGTACAGGCTTGATTTTATGCACTTTAGC
>URDD01000115.1 GCA_900546395.1 uncultured Bacteroidales bacterium
GGCAGAGTAGCCAAGCCGGGACGGGATAAACGCTGAAGGCATCTAAGCGTGAAGCCCCCCTCAAGATGAGATATCCCTACGTAAGTAGTAAGACCCCTTGAAGACGACGAGGTAGATAGGTCAGAGGTGGAAGTACAGTAATGTATGGAGCTGACTGATACTAATCGGTCGAGGGCATGACCAAGCAAGGTGATAGGTAGGATGAAAGAAAATATTTCTTGTATGCAGTTTTGAAGGTATATAAAAATAAAAAAGCAAGTAAAAACCCTTGTCAAAAGAGACAAAAGGGTTTATACTATATAAGTATTCCTCGATAGCTCAGTGGTAGAGCATTCGGCTGTTAACCGAAGGGTCGTTGGTTCGAACCCAACTCGGGGAGTTGAAGGGGCTGTCGGGAAATAGATAGTTCCAAAGCAGGGAGGGTATGACTCACAACGAGTCATACCCTCCCTGAATTTATCTGAAAAAAGAAAAAAAGATGGCTAACGACAACCATCTTTCTCTCCGTTACATGTTATAATGTAACTATGCTAACAACTAATTATTATAACGATTTTTTTGAGTTTGGGCAACAGAAAATTAACTTTAGTTTCTTCGAATTGAGTTTACCTGACGACGATCCAGTCTATACCCTGAAAAAAGTGATGGAGGAATTAGATTTTTCTGGCTTGTTAGCCAATTGTTCAGATAAGGGAAGAACCGGGTACAACCCAATTATGATGTATGCTGTAGTTACCTATGCAAATATGCGTGGAATACGTTCTGTTGACCGTATTGTTGATCTATGTGAAAGAGACCTTGCTTTTATCTGGCTGACGCGCGGACAAAAACCGAAACGTGATGCTTTTTATGACTTTAAAAACAGGAAGCTGACATCTGATGTCCTGGATGACCTGAATTACCAGTTTATGCGGCGGCTGCAGAAAGAAGGGCTGGTCACATTAAAAGAACTTTTTATTGACGGTACAAAGATAGAGGCAAATGCGAACCGTTATACTTTTGTATGGCGCGGAAGCATCAATTACCATCTGGCAGGACTTCTGGACTCTATCGACCAGCTTTTTGAAAAATATAATTCTTTTTTGCAGGAGAATGATTATGGAACAAAGTACGAGCTGGGAAATGCACAGATGTTTGTGATCGAAGGGATGGATAAAGTCCGGGAAGTGATCGAAAAGAACAGAAAACGAAAGCTTGTAAAACATAAAAAGCTTTCAAATAACCGTATTATAGAGATCGATAACTGTTCACCGCTTGAAATACGGAAACTCCAGAACAATCTCACGATGATCGCAGACAACGAGGGAATCGAATTCGTTTACGGAAAAGGAAAAAGAAAACCTGCACTTCAACAGCTGCATGAGGAACTGGAACAATGCGGAAAACGACTGATGGAATATAAAGAATGCTTTGAGATCATGGGAAAAGACAGAAACAGTTATTCCAAAACAGATCTGGAAGCGACTTTTATGCGTATGAAAGAAGATCACATGCTGAACGGACAGTTAAAGCCAGCATATAATGTTCAGATCGCGGTAGAGAATTATTTTATCGTACATGGATATGTAAGCAGCGACCGCACCGATTATAATACCCTGATCCCGGTCCTTGAAAAACATAAGAATGCTTTCGGGAGTATTCTGGAAGAAGTAACTGCGGACAGCGGGTACTGTAGTGAAAAAAATCTGCTTTATTTAAAACGGAATGAAATATCCAGTTATATAAAACTGCAGGATCATGAAAAGCGAAAAACACACGCTTATTCAGAAGATATCAGTAAATATTACAACATGCGGACAGGGATCTTTGAAGATGAACAGTTCTATATCTGCCATGACGGACGTGAACTGCGGCATCTCAGGACAGAGAGCAAAGAGCAGGATGGATATACACAGACCTTTGAGGTATATGGTTGTGCAGACTGCAGCGGATGTGAACATAAAGCGCGCTGTCTGTATAAGTATGATGCGGAAAAAGATGCCGAAAAGAACAAAGTCATGAAGATCAATGAACAATGGGAGGAACTGAAAGAAAGATCGCATGCCAATATCCAGAGTGAACGCGGGATCCTGAAACGCCAGACACGTTCCATTCAGACGGAAGGACATTTTGGAGATATCAAGGAAAATGAGAACTTCCGGCGTTTTAATTACCGTTCGGCAGATAAGGTATATAAAGAATTCATGCTGTATGCTATTGGAAGAAATATAAATAAATATCATCGTTTTTTATACGAAAAACTGAGAAAATTTGAAGGAAAAACTGCCTAGAAAAAAATGCGGCTGAAAAAATCCAAACAAGGATTTTTTGCGGCCAAAAACAGAAAGTATTTATCAAAATAAAAATATCCTGAACAAGTTGCAGAGCCAGAAAGCTCTGTAACTGTCAGGATATTTTTGTTTGGTGCTGTCAGCTCTAAAAAACGTTATTTACCGACAGCTCCCTGTTTTGTTTTAATGATATTTATGCATCCGTACATAATAGCTGATGCATAAGATCATAGTGGCTCCGCTCCATGCTGCAATCTCTGCAAAGAAAATACCGTCCTGTCCGATAAAATGGGGAAGGATCAGTGCAGCACTGATACGCATGACAAATTCAGCCATACCACTTACCATAGGCATTAAGGTATCTCCCAGCCCCTGAAGTACAGATCTGTACACGTACAGGAAGTACAAAACCCAGAGCATGGCAGCCATAATAGAAAGGTATTTAAAAGCAATTGCCAATACCTGCTGTGTCTGCTGCGGTTCACCTGAGATGAAAAGTGAGAGAATATTTTTTCCAAATAAAAACATGGCAGCAGAAATGATCAGTGAGGTAAGCAGGGAAAGCAGCATACTGCTGCGGACGCCTTTTCTGATCCTGTCAATCTTTCCGGCTCCCAGATTCTGACCCACATAGGTAACGATGGCATATCCATAGGAAATAGCAGCCATTTCCAGCAGACCATAAAGCTTGTTTGTAGCTGTAAATCCTGCTACAAAAAGGAAACCGTAGCCATTGATCACATACTGGACTACCAGACCGCCCACACCGATGATGATATTCTGAAATACAACAGGAATACCAAGCTTCATCAGGCGGGCATTCATGCCGGAGGCAGGCATAAAATCTGCTCTGGTCAGATGAACGATATCAATTCTGCGTAAAATCAGGAAACAGTAAACAGCGGAGAAGCTCTGTGCAATCACAGTTGCGATTGCTGCTCCTGCCACACCCCATCCGAAGCCTGCCACAAAAAGGATGTCCAGTGAGACATTCAGCACAGATGCGATGATCATTGCGGTCAGCGGTGTTTTACTGTTTCCCATAGCCCTTAGAGCAGAGGCAAACATATTATAGGCTGCTGTGGCGGGGATTCCACAGAAAATGATGCGCAGATATAACAGAGACATTCCGATAATATTGGAAGGTGTATGCAGCCCTGTTAATACCAGTGCAGCAAAGGACTGGCTGAGAATGAATACTCCCACTGCGATGAATGCAGTCAGCCGGTAACTGTGTGCCAGAGATTTACGCAGATTTTTAAAATCCTTTGCACCATAATACTGGGAGAGCTGAATAGAAAATCCCTGAGTGAGTCCTGTGGATATTCCTGTGACAACCCACATCAGAAAGTCAACAGCACCCAGTGCGGCAAGAGCCTCCACACCTGCAACCTGGCCAACAACCATGGTATCCACCATTGTATAAAGCTGCTGACAGATATTTCCCAGCATCAGGGGAATTGCAAAAAGAATGATCAACCGTCCCGGTGAACCGGAGGTCATATCCTGAATCTTGGTTTTCATTAGTATAAAAGTTCCTTTCCGGAGCATATTTGAAAAAGTTTAGAAATGATTATTCGAATATGCCCTGATATTTACATTGATAATTTTACATTATTAACGTGTAAAATGAAATATAATATATCATCAGAATGATATAAATTTATCAATACCTGCTATAAGCAGCATGTTGTTGAAATTATTATGCATAGCGCCTGAGAGGAGTTTTTGATTGCTATTTTTTAAAATACAGATATATAATAGAAGGCAAGTCTTTACGGAAGGAGACAAGAATTATGCTGAAAAGATTCACTAAATATGTAACCCAGAGTGTTGCTACAATTCTGCATGAAAAAAGCGGCAATGAAACTATCTTCATTACCGCTAAAAATGAGCG
>URDD01000116.1 GCA_900546395.1 uncultured Bacteroidales bacterium
CAGTCCCCACACTCACAAAATCCATTCAACACATGGAGAGAATTCCGAAACCGAATACAAGAGGTTTTCCAATGACCTGTCAGATATAGTAATGAATGGAAGGTGAATTCATCATTGGTTCTCTTTAAGCCATTCAAGACGCCTCTGGTCAGGAAGATGCTTTACGTTGAAGTCTTCAAACCTGGCCACAAAACCATTTCCGTCAGGACATGCACCCATTACCCCTACCCTCATTGGAATATTGTCCTGCATCCAGGCATTGCGCATCATTACATATTCCTTGTCGTCAAACGAATAGAAAATCTCTACGGCATCGAGTCTGCGCACGGCCTTGATCCATATATATGGAACAGGATTGTCAAGAGTTATTACACTCCAGTCCGAAGTGCGGTGAGTGACTACAGTACTGATATTGTATTTCCCGTCCACAAACTCTATTCCGGCCTTGATGTAATTTTCCCGGTCTATCCTCAGCATAAGACCTGCCTGGTCAAACCTCACCTTGTAATCACCTGATATCTTTACTTTTGCCTCAAACTCCCCTCCATACTCAGCCCAATAGAACGGAGCATCGTCAACAGTAAACCCATAATGGGAAATACGCCAGTAATCACTCTGGGGCGTAACCGACATAGTAAGGACATTTCCTTCAATATTCCATTCTGCCGGCTCATTGAACCAGTTCATCTTCTCCAGTGTCTGCGCAGAAACTCCGAATGACAACAGAAGTCCTGCAGCAACAATCATTTTTTTCATTTATATAATCTCCTCTAAATTATAAATTTCGGAAGCCGCCTGATTATTAAAATATTTTCAAACTGCTTCTGATTAAATTATCTTTGCAAAGATAGACAGCTTAAAGCCGGCCGGCAATAGTTAAAAATAACCATTTTATGAATCTCAAGCATCAACTCGACAAAGAGTTCAGCAAAGGAAACGGACTTGTGCAAGAGTCCTGTTCCTGTGATATTGAAAAATACAGACCTGTAGCAGAAGGATATGCGGAAATAGAAAACACATTGTGCGTACTGAGTGACCTGAAAAAGAATATAAGTATCGTTTGTCACAGCAGATTTTCCAGAAATCTGGACATAGACCTGCAAAAATGCACCGGAACAATCCCTTCAAAATGGGAAGACGGGATATTCCGCGCGATTCATCCTGACGATCTTGAAATGAAGCTGCTTCAGGAACTTCTTTTCTTCCATTATATCAGTTCCCTGCCCGAGGAAATCCGATATTCACAGTGCCTGATGCAGAGACTGAGAATAAAAAACAAATCGGGAGGGTGGACGGACATTCTGCACAGGCTGCACTATATTCCTTCTACCGACAGTCATTCCCCACGACTGGCAATATGTCTTTACGGAGCAATGCCTGAGCTTCAGTTCAAAGGCAATTCAGCAGTACTGGACACCTCTTCCGGCAGAATGTCTGCCCTTGACAGTTCGACAGGCAGCAGGATTTTCACCAGACAGGAAACAAATGTCATCCGCCTTATTGACAGCGGAAACAGCAGCCGGGAAATCTCAGAAATCCTGAATATCAGCATACATACCGTCAACAGGCACCGGCAGAACATTATTGCAAAACTGAATGTCCGTAACTCTGCAGAGGCTTGCAAAATAGCACGCAACCTGGGACTCTTCTGATTTTTTACAGTTTCATCACACAAACCCTCTATGTATCAGATTTTCTATCTATATTTGCAGGTTTTCGTGTTAATCTTACTTTGACTGAATGAAATCGATAAAAGAAATATACCGCATCGGCAAAGGCCCGTCAAGCAGCCATACAATGGGACCTGACAAAGCTTGCAGAATGTACCTTTCACATCATCCTGAAGCCAGGAAATTCTATGTAACCCTTTACGGTTCCCTGGCTGCTACAGGCAAAGGCCACCTTACCGATGTGGCTATAAATGAAGCACTCTCCCCTATCGGACCTGTCGAGATAGAATGGCAGCCCAAAATATTCCTGCCTGCACACCCGAATGCACTTAAAATAGCGACTGTGGATGAAAATGGAGGTAAACACGATGAGTGGACTTTCTACAGTGTCGGAGGCGGAGCAGTAAAATGTGACGAACTCCCGGAAGAAGAGGCATCAGACATATATCCGCTCAATACCCTTACAGAACTGATGCACTGGTGCAACCAGTACGGAAAGGCATACTGGGAATATGTAAACGAGATAGAGGACAGCAGTGTATGGGATTACCTTACCGAGGTCTGGCAGACAATGTGCGAGGCTATCGAAAGAGGTATTGACAAGGAAGGTGTCCTCCCGGGCCCTATCCACCTCAGAAGGAAAGCCTCTACATATTTCATCCGCGCAGAAGGCTATAAAGACGTACTCCGCACAAGGGGTATGATATTCGCGTACACACTTGCAGTCAGTGAAGAAAACGCAGCGGGAGGCACTATTGTAACAGCACCTACTTGCGGATCCTGCGGTGTGCTGCCCGGAGTACTTTACCATTTGAAGAAAGTATATAACTTCAGTGACAAACGTATCATACGATCTCTCGCCACGGCTGCACTTGTCGGTAACGTAGTAAAACAGAATGCATCTATCTCCGGCGCAGAAGTGGGATGCCAGGGAGAAGTGGGTGTAGCCTGCGCTATGACTGCAGCAGCTGCAAACCAGCTTATGGGCGGTAGCCCGTCGCAGATAGAATATGCTGCTGAAATGGGCCTCGAACACCACCTTGGCATGACATGCGACCCTGTCTGCGGTCTTGTCCAGATTCCTTGCATAGAAAGAAATGCTTATGCTGCAGCCCGTGCACTGGACGCAAACATCTATGCACTCTACACAGACGGACTGCACCGCGTATCATTCGATGAAGTGGTCAAGGTGATGAAGGAAACAGGAAATGACCTTCCTTCACTTTATAAAGAAACCAGCGAAGGCGGACTTGCCAAGGCTGCAATAGATGACTAGTATCATGGTGCTCTCATGATATATTCAGAGAGACTGGCCAATTTGCGAAGTTTCTGACTTCACCCAATATCAATAAGAGTTACTTTTTCATACAAAAACTGCGGTACCGATAAAAAGTGTAATCGGTACCGCAGAAGATTCAGGAAACGGAAGAGACAGACACTCTCCTCTTCCTAAAACTATCTCATATGCATTTACTTGCTCTGCCAGAGCTGGGAAGAAATGGTCACAAACTCTTTCTTACCGTCAATGTAGTCGGCAAAGACTTCCATTGCAGGCCTTCCGTCAGGCATATTGCAGCTGCCGCATCCTCCGCAGTCAGGGGACTTGCAGCTATACCTTTCCCTGATGAAATCCTCTCTCTCCTCTCTGTCTGAATAATCGATTTTAGGTGCAATCATATTTTGTCCTTTTTTGAATTTGTTATTGACTATTTTCCGAAAAGCAAGTCCATGTCATTTTCCAGCATTTTTGAAGCCTTCTTTTCAGGTATGAATTTCCATGAGCCTATTACTGAAGGGTTTCCAATTGCTTCTGGAGATATCGTACCATGCTCTGACAGATATTCATACAAGATTTCCCTGATTTCCGGGTAACGGGCAACTACCCTCCCGTCAATCCTGTCAGTATCTACCTTGGCTCCTTCACGCATGATTCCACCCCCGCCGCTTGCACGATATGAAGTCATGGCAACATTATACCGGGCATCCATATCGAACTTTGTTCCGTCTGCCAAGGTCTCTATTTCTATACGGGATCCGTAAGGCTCCTTTATATCCACGGTATAATTGATTCCTGCAGCAGAATCAAAATTGTATGATCTCTCGACAAAAGACCACCTGTTCTGGCCGGTACGGGGATCTGCCGCATTCCTTATTTTAAGCAGATTGCCGCTCTTTATACCTGAAACTGTATTTATCCACGCATCGTAAGAGTACTCAAGATAATCTTTAATCTCCCGGCCAGACATACGCACTACATAAAGCTGGTTTTCATAAGGATATATTGTAAACAAATCGTTATAAACCAACTGCCCTGCATGACATTCCCATTGAAAGGAAAGGGGGCAGCAAATGCAATGGGGGGCCGAAGAACACGCATTTAAAAAGGTTT
>URDD01000117.1 GCA_900546395.1 uncultured Bacteroidales bacterium
TTCAAGGGATTGAGAGATATTTGATAATAAAATATAACAGTTATTAAATCCCTTGGAATATATGAAATCTCAATTCCAATTTGTTGGAGAGCAAATAGAACAATAACTCAGGATCTATAGTACTGTTAGAGCATTGAAAAAAGAGATTATTCATGATACAATATCCGAAAAATCGGAAATGGGAAAGCTGAGAAAAGGGTATTGCGCCATGAAAATATATGAGAAAATATTTGCAAGACTTGAAGAATTACATATGAGCCAGACGGAACTGTCCAGAAGAACAGGTATCGCAACCAGTACGATCAGTGACTGGCGAAAGAAACAAATCAATCCACAGGCGGATAAACTGGTGTCTATATGCAAGGCACTAGATATGATGCTTGTGGAATTGCTTTGTGTAGAAGAAAATGAAGAACAGACCGCAACCAACGATTATGTGTCAGAAGAAAATTATATGATTGAACTGTTTCGGCAATCTGATACACAGAGTAGACGAAGAATCATCAGTTACCTAGCACTTTTTGATGTTTGTAAACAAATCAACGATAGTAACCAGTCACAACAGAGGAATGTTTCGGTCGTTCAGGATATTGATGGGAATAGTATTGTGGTGATTAATGATATCCGGTTTAAAGGAAAACGTTCCATCGATTGGAAGGAAGTGAGGGCATATTTGAAAGAATATGTCGGCGATTTTTATAAGGTGGCGTCTACCGGTGATGTTATATATATCGGATCTGATCTGCCAAGTGAATATTCGGGATCAGTATATACCAAAAGGCTGAATGGAGCAGTTGCAAAGGCTAAAGCGAATGCAACACAGGGAATTCCTGAAATGATAGAAATTTCAACAGGCAGATATTTTAGAGAAAATAATAAGGGGAAACATAATTGGAATGCAAGGAATGGCTGGTATAGATATGATACTTATTTTGCATTACCGGTATATGGTGATAATGAAGATATTGAAAGATATAACGTATTTCATGCATCTTTGATAATAAGGCATGCAAATGATGGAAAAATGTATTTGTATGATATTCTGGATATAAAAAAAGAAACGAGCACCCCGTTGGAGCCATAAGGCTTTACTTGGCACAAAACCCATTTCTTTTATGAATAGATAATATAATATGGTAGAAGAAATGTCAATCCGAATATTCGAAAATTAAGACGTTAAGATGGTGTTTATGTATAATATAAGTAGCATAATTGCAACTTGCAATATATTGGATTAGATTCCCCGTTGGTGCACGATGATTCTGGAGGTGGTCAAGAATGATTTTTCGGAAAAACTACAGTTGATTCGTAAAAATAGAGGGTTAACGCTAGAAGAACTGGCAGAAAAATTATCAGTATCAAGGCAAGCTGTGGCAAAATGGAAATCGGGGCAGGTATATCCTGAGATTACTAATCTTATTCAGATCAGCAATTTATTGGATGCCGGAAGTGCGGAAGTGTTCTGCACGATACTGCATTGGTGTTTTCCCGGTCTTTTCCCGGAATACAGATGTGAAATAACTTTGACTGGGAAACGCCAGGGTAGAAGAAATTACAGAGATCGCATAATCGGAATGGCAAAGCATATTCTGAGCGGTCTCTATTTTTTTGTTCTGTATATAGGAACTGACAGAAATTCCCATCTCTTTTGCGAACAGGTGACTTAAATAACCGGGAGATATGCCGGCATGAGCGGCGAGCGTCGGGACAGTGATACGATTATGTAAATGATCATAGATATATTCCAGACACTGGGCAACCGGACGGGAGCAGGCATGATTTCTATGCAATTTTTCCATGCGAGTAGTGTAATCCAGACACATCTGCGGGTGCAGGGCGGAAATTTCTTTTTTTGATTTCATTAGATCCGCCTTATGAATGTAGTAGTCGCTGAGATCATAAGCCTCTGTGACTTCCATACCTCCTTCGATGCAATATCTTGCCAGCATGGCAGCAGTGATGGTAAAGTGGTATTTCAGATTTTGCAGAGGAGAATCCGAGAGGACACCCAGGCCTTTCTTTTCCTGAAAAGATTCATGGCATAATTCTGCTATTTTTTCAGTATTTCCCTGCCTGACATAGCTGTAGAATTCCGCTTCCGGATCATAAGGGGCGCGATAAGTCTCTAATTCTCTGCGGACATATTGTTGATAGAGAAGTTCCTGAGGAATGTTCATATGGACACCTTTCTGAAATTATTAAAGTGTTTTCCAAACCGCTATGCGATTCTTTCCCTTGTGAAGTGAAGATAGTGGCATGCTATAAATAATATAGCATAAAAACGATAAAAATAATATAGAAACGATATATAAATGATGTTTGAAATTATATGATAGAGAAAAGAAGAACTGCAGGATTATAAATTTTCCGTTGCGAAGGATCAGGAGGGCAAGAGCATGAAATTAGAGAGAGGTATCAATTTAGGTGGCTATTTATCTCAGTGTGTGCATAACACAGAACATTACGATGCATTTATTCAGGAGGAAGACATTCGTAAGATTGCTTCCATGGGATTTGACCATGTACGTCTGGCAATTGATTATGAAGTACTGGAAGATGAATATGGCAGAAGCAGAGAAGAGGGCTTTGCCTATGTGACCAGAGTGGTGGAATGGTGTAAACGGCAGGGATTGAATATTGTACTGGACCTGCATAAAGCGTATGGCTATGATTTTAATAATGCCGGAGATAAGGAGAAAAATATTCTGTTTACAAATAAAATGGTGCAGAAGCGTTTCGTAAATCTGTGGATCAAGATTGCAGAGCATTATGCGAACGAGACTCATGTTGCGTTTGAACTGCTGAACGAAGTGGTAGAGCAGGAAAATGCGGAAGCGTGGAATCTGCTCATTGCGGAAACGGTGGACGCTATTCGCCGAATAGCTAGAGACACCATTATTATTTACGGTGGAATTCAATGGAACAGTGTGAAGACATTGAAACTGTTAGAGAAGCCCAAGGATGAAAATATATTGTTCACGTTCCATTTCTATGAGCCGTTGCTGTTTACCCATCAGAAAGCACACTGGGTACCGACCATCAGCCAGACCGAGGATATCTATTATCCGGAAGCAATGGACTATTATCGTACAAAGTCGCTGCCCATCGGTTATCAGGGAGAAGTGGTCTGCAAGGCACAGTCACAGACCATGGGAACAGAATTCATCACAGAAATGGTGATGGAAGCGGTTACTGCTGCGAAAAATGCCGGAGTAACTTTGTATTGTGGAGAATTCGGTGTTATTGATCAGGCTCCTGTAGAAGATACCCTGCGCTGGTTCACGGATGTGGATACCGTATTCCGACAGTTCGGTATCGGCTGTGCCGTCTGGACTTATAAGGAGATGGATTTCGGACTTATTGGGGAACATTATGCACCGATTCGCGAACAATTGCTGAAGCTTTGGAACCGGGAGTAGGTGGAAAGTTAGTGAAGAATGGATGAATCTGTTTTGATTGACAATTACCGAGCTATTTCAGTATATTTAATTCATAAAGCAGATACAAACTCCCAGATGTGCAGGTGAACAGACATGAAAAATATCCATAGCATTGAATTTTATACCGAAAGCAAGGAAGAATTGCTTCCCGGTTTTGAAAAAGATTTTCCCTATATCGCTTCGAGGGCAGAACTTGACAAGTATA
>URDD01000118.1 GCA_900546395.1 uncultured Bacteroidales bacterium
GCTGCAAACATCAACTACAACTCAACAGAGGACAGGGTATATCTTCATAACAACCCTAACGTACAGGCTCTTCTTGATGAGAGTGATGTTTATATCCAGCCTCTCCGTAAGAAAGGTATCAAGGTATATCTCGGTCTTCTCGGAAACCATGATGCTGCCGGTCTTTGCCAGCTTTCTGACTGGGGATGTCACGAGTGGGCTAAAGAAGTGGCACAGGCTGTGAAGGACTACAAACTCGACGGTGTCAACCTTGATGACGAGTATTCAGGTGGTATTATCCCTGGCAACCCATGGTTTACAAATCATGGAGCAAGACCAGGTTCGCAGCTTATGCTTGAGCTTAAGCTCGCTATGAAGGAGGCTTGCTACTGGCCTACAGAGGTTTCTTACTTCGAGTGGGGTGGCCTCTATAATGCTACAAATGCCAATGCATGGAATCCTGGTGTTGACAAAAAGGGCGGAAACGCTTCCGGACAGGAATATACTCCGGGCCAGTTCGTAGATTTCTTTGTTGCAAACTATGGTTCTGCATCATACCCTTATGCTGATGTTACAAAGGATAAGTGCAGCGGTGCTTCAATTCAGTGTAACTATGGTGCAAACATGACTGAATCACATGCTCGTCAGATAAAGGCAGATGGCTTCGGCTGGTGTATGTGGTTTGCATTTGACCCTTCAGGTACAGGCGGTATCCCTTCAAACCTTCAGGGTTCTTTCAATGCCATGTCTGCTGCGGCCAAAGGCTTCTATGACCAGGAGCTCCAGAGACCTACCGGAGTTTACAATAAGATAGGTGAAGGACAGTACGATCCTGAGAGACACGACCTTAAATTCTAAATAAAGAAACTGTTATAGGGCCGGCAGATGCCGGAAAGCTTCGGCCGGCCTATTTAAAACTAAACTAATAATTGTAATGAAAAAAATGTTGTTGTTTGCAGCTGCTATGCTTGCATTTGCCGGCTGTAAAGAAGAGGAGGAAGCACCTGCGCTTCCGGGAAAAGCAGATTCAATAGAACTTTCGTCTTCTGAAAAAACTTTTGATTATCAGGGTGGCAAGGTACAGATTATCGTAGCAAGCTCAGGTGAGTGGACTATGAAGCCAGCCGAGACTTATGACTGGACCCGTCCGGATATAACTTCCGGTGTTGACGGTGATATCGTCAAATTCACAGTTGATGCCAACTCTACACGTGAAGTAAAGACAGCGGAATTCCTTTTCTCTTGCGGAAAAGCCGAGCAGTCTTTCAAAATCATTTCAAACCCTCAGGATCTGCCTTCTATAGAGCTTAAGTCAGAGGCTTCCAATGTATTCGGACATGAGGCAGTCAAGGATGTTGAAATCAAGGTTTATGCAGAGGGAATCTATTATCAGGATTTCAAGGTTGCAGTGCCTGAAGAAGCCAAATCATGGCTCACTCATGTTACTACACTCCCTGGAGACACTGAGAATGATGCTAAAATCATAATGGATATAAAGGCCCTTGAAGGACTTGAAGACAGGAATGCTGTAGTAACTGTTTCTGCAGTAGGAACTCTTGCTCCGGTAGAGATTAATTTCCTTCAGGAGGCAAAACATGTTCTTTCAGTACCTGCATTTTTTACTGCTGAAATGACCGGAGAGACCATTGAGGTACCAGTTACTGCAAACGTAGAATATAAGATAGATATTACTTCAGATGCCGGTACAGACTGGATCAAGCATAAGGAAAAACGTGACGGCAACGAGTATTTCGAAGTTTCGGCACTTGAGTCAGGAAAGCGTTCGGCTACAGTAACTCTTACCCAGACTGATGCGAAGGAAGGTGAAGAGGCTCTTACAGCTTCATTCTCTGTAACACAGCAGGAAATCCTCATCAAATGGGCAGCAAGAATGGACAAGAACAGACTCTTCCCTAAATGGGAAGCCGGCGGACCTGGTGATTGTTCAGAATTTACATGGGAGGTTCTTTTCTGCTCTGACGATTTTGACAGACCTTCAGGTGGAATCTATACTATTATGGGTATCGAAGGCGTATATCTTTTCCGTTTCGGTGATGTCGGAAACCCTGTGAACCGTATCCAGCACGCCAACAATTATATGAACTATAATATTCCTATGGAATTTGAGCCTGGCAAGTGGTATCATCTTGCTGTTACATTTGCAAATCAGACAGCAACTTACTACGTAAATGGTCAGAAAGTAGGTAATCCGCAGAAACTTTACAAGAATTCATATAATATTTCACCTGAGTGGTCATATGAGGATGGCGGATGGTGGGATCCGGTACGTGCTTTCTGGCTTGGTTACTCATACGACTCCAACCGTGACTTCCACGGTCTTATGACTGAGGTACGAGTATGGAACAGGGCTCTTAGCGAGGAGGAAATCAATGCTGACAAGCACTTCTATGAAGTCGATCCTAAGTCAGACGGACTCTACTCTTACTGGAAATTTACAGATGGTGAGGCAGAGTATGTAACCGATGCTACCGGTAAAGGAAACCACCTTTACGGTGAGACCAATGTCCGTAATCAGGATGGTACGAACAAAGGTGATGCAGGTATCGTCTTTGAGGCAGTCTCACTTCCTGAGAAGTAGGATTATAACCTCGCTATTGCAGAAGTAAGAATTATTACTTAATATTGCAAGGGAGGGTGTCGGAATGCCCGGCACCCTCCCTTTTGTTTACTTGCCGGAAATGAAAAAGATTTTTTTTGCAGCTCTGGCTGTTGCCGGACTGCTGTTTTGTTCTTGTGAAAAAAAGACAGTTACTGAATCTGAAGATCCTGCGGATAAGGAGGAACAGGTTCCTGAAGGTCCGGTGCTGACAGTATCTTCTTCTTCGCTGGTTCTTTCCTATGAGGCCCAGACAGCTTTTCTTACAGTGTCAGCAGAATCCGGGGTAGCTGTTAATTATCAGGCCGGATGGCTTGATGTGGATTTCAATGCTGAAAAAAAAGAAGATAACCTCACATTTAAAGTCACGGAAAATACTGGCAGGGCAGACCGGAGTGCTGTCGTCACATTGTCTGCCAAAGACTGCGAAGATGTTGAAGTGACAGTAACCCAGGAACGTCTTAAGAGCAGTACATGCAGTCTTTCTTCCTTTGCTTTGAAGAAGGCTGACAATAGTGGACTCAGGGATGATATCAGATTTGACTATGATGAACGTACCAGGACATTTTCTGCTATGTATCTCAGGTGGATTTCAGGTGATAGTCCGGAAATGCTGGCTCCTGTGTTCAGTACAGACGGAGAAAAAGTGACTGTAGCCGGAGCCGAACTGCTTTCTGGATCTACTAAAATATCTTTCGCCGATGATTTCACTGTTACAGTAGTTGCGGAAAACGGAAATACATGTGACTATAAGGTGACTCTGAACTGTCCGCAGATAAACAGAGAACTTGCCGTACTGCATTTCAAGCCCGAGAGTGAGATTACAGGAAAAGATTTCTATGTACAGACGGATATAGAACTTTACGACAAGACTCCTGAATCAAAAAATACCGGGTGGTGGAAGAGCGGAACCGACGGTAAGGTGGAAATGCGTGGTAGAGGAAACTCCACTTGGGGACTTCCCAAAAAGCCGTTCCGTCTCAAATTTCCTTCCAAGTTCAGCCCGGTGGGACTTGACCAT
>URDD01000119.1 GCA_900546395.1 uncultured Bacteroidales bacterium
AAGCTTTTACATCATGACCTTTGACAAAATCAAAGAAATTATCCTTAGGAAGAGAAGAAAACGGAGCTATACCCGCCAATACACCTGCAATTTTTTGAGAAATCTGAATACTTTTCATACTAAATTCACATACAACACAGCACAAAAATAGCAAAAAATTACAAACTGTTTAAAAATTTTTCAAAATGAGCATACAAAAACAGGGATAACTGATATATTTCTTACAAAATCAGTCATCCCTGCATACTATTATCTGTCAAAGACAGCTTATTTTCTAATTGATAAATATCTCGCTCAAAGTCGGATGAGGGTGTATGACCGAATCCAGATCAGACAGAGTTGCCCCACGCGAAATCAATGCAGTAATTTCCTGTATCAAGTCAGCGGAATGCGGACCAAAGAGATGACACCCGAGTATCTTTCCGTCTGAGCCCTGCTTTCCTGACACTACAATTTTACAGAAACCGTCAGTCTGACCAAGGCAGACTGCTTTTCCGTTAGAGCGGAAGAAAGACTTGCGGCAATGGCACTCCTGCCCGGCATCCGCACACTGCTGTTCTGTCAGACCTACACATGCAGCTTCCGGAGATGTAAAAACAGCTGCAGGCACAAGTCCGAGATCAGTTCTGTCTTCCTCTCCGCAAATATGCGCCAAAGCCCTGCGTCCCTGTGCAACAGCTTCGTGAGCAAGCATTAAACCTCCAGTTATGTCTCCGACAGCATAAATGTGCGGGATATTGGTCTGCATATTTGAATCGACCTTTATACCTTTTGGGGAAAGTTCAATACCTATTTCCTCAAAATTCATCGAGTTCAGGTTTGCCCTGCGTCCTATGGCCGCAAGGACTTTATCCGCCTGTACCGTTTCCGTCTTGCCTTTCAGTTCATACAGAACAGACAGCCCGTCACCTGAGGCCGAGACACTTTGCACCATAGCCGAGTTGACTATCGTGATTCCGCTGCGGACAAGACTCTGTTTAAGCCTTTTGGCAATATCGGCATCAAACCGCGGCAAGATTTCACGGCAATATTCCAATACGGTAACCTTACAGCCGAACGAATTCATTATAGATGCAAACTCAAGCCCTATCACACCAGCCCCAATAACACAGAGACTATCCGGCATACTTTCCAATGAAAGAATTTCCTTTGATGTAAGGACTCCGGGGAGATCCATACCCGGAATATCCGGAACAAAAGCATGAGAACCTGTAGCTATGATTATGTTTTCCGCAGTATATTCCTGACTGTCAACCAAAATTACGGAAGTATCCTTAAACGAAGCCTCTCCTTTAACTATGGTGATAAGTTTGTTTGCAAGAACCGTCTCCACACCGCTGCTCAACTGAGCTACAACAGAATCCTTTCTCTGCATGGCAGCACTGAAATCGAAAGAAAAACTTAAGTCTCTGACTCCGAAACCTTCAGCCTCTTTCAAATCACGTAAAATCTCTGCACTTCTGCACAATGACTTGGTAGGAATACATCCTTCATTAAGACAAGTGCCGCCAAGCCGTGATGACTCTATAAGAATCACACTCTTCCCCTTGGCTGCGGCGAGAAGGGCGGTTTCATAACCGCCCGGTCCCGCTCCTATTATAATTAAATCTGCAACTGTCATTCTTACTCGATTTTTTCCATATCTTCGTATTTGAGCACCGGCTGCGTAGCTGCCAGAGTCTCGTCCGGACGGCTCACAGGGGTGGTATGCGGTGCAGAATGCAAGAGTTCAGGCGAAGAGGATGCCTCTGCGGCTATCTTGCGCATCACTTCAATGAAAGCATCAAGCGTTTCTTTGGATTCAGTTTCGGTAGGCTCTATCATCATAGACTGATGGAAAAGCAAAGGGAAATAAATGGTAGGAGCATGAAATCCATAGTCAAGCAGCCTCTTTGCAATATCAAGTGTGGTCACACCGCACGACTCGTCAGCGAGACCGTCAAACACAAACTCGTGCTTGCACACACCTTCAATAGGAAGTTTGTAACAGTCCTTCAGACTTTCCTTAATATAATTGGCTGCAAGGACTGCATACGGGCCCACATTTTTCACATTTTCCCTGCCAAGCATAAGTATATATGCATAGGCTTTCATCAACACTGCAGTATTTCCCATAAATCCAGACACCCTGCCGCAAGCGTTTTCATCACCGGAAATACCGAAACTGCCATCAGTCCTGCGGATAACCTTAGGATCAGGCAGGCACTGTACCAATTCCGGAGCTACACCGACAGGTCCTGCTCCAGGTCCTCCACCTCCATGAGGCGTTGAAAAAGTCTTGTGAAGATTCAGGTGAAGAATATCAAATCCCATATCTCCGGGACGTACCTTTCCGAGCAAGGCATTCATATTGGCTCCGTCATAATAAAGCAGACCGCCACAGCCGTGAACGAGTTCAGCGATTTCCCTGACATTGGTCTCAAACAGTCCCAACGTGTTTGGATTGGTCATCATTATTCCAGCCACCGTGTCATCAAGCAGCTCCTTAAGAGCCTCAACATCAATGGTTCCGTCAGACAGCGACCTGACCTGTGTTACTTCAAGACCGCATACTGCCGCACTGGCAGGATTTGTACCGTGAGCGCTGTCCGGAACAATGACTCTCGTCCTCTTGTCATCACCGCGCAGCCTGTGATACTGTCTCATCACCATGAGTCCGGTCAGCTCACCCTGGGCACCTGCAAAAGGATTCAACGTAAAGGCAGACATTCCTGTCAATGATGACAATGCACGTGAGAGATCATAGTAAAGCTTCAGAGCCCCCTGTACAGTAGATTCCGGCTGAAGAGGATGAAGCGATGAAAAACCAGGCAGAGAAGCTACCTGCTCATTAATCTTCGGATTGTACTTCATAGTACAACTGCCCAACGGATAAAAACCGGTATCTACGCCGAAATTCATCTGTGAAAGGTTTGTATAATGCCTGACTACATCAGGCTCACTGACTTGAGGCAGTCCTACAGTTGAAGTACGCCTGAGTCCGGCAGGAAGTTCTTTTACGGACTTCCCGAAATTGTTCTCAGGCAAAGAGAAGCCGCTGCGGCCTTCTTTCGAAAGCGAAAAAATAAGTTTATCGTAATATTTCATAGCTTCTCTCCTTTCTATATGAGTGTGCGGATTACTCCGACAAGTCTGTCAACTTCATCTTTTTTGTGCTTTTCAGTAACACAGAATGACGCATAGCCTTCCTCTGTCGGCAAAGCAGCAAAAAATCCCGCCTCCGCCAGTCCTTTATGCAGATCTTCTGCGGGACATAACGGTTTAAGTACAAATTCTTTAAGGAACGGCTTGTCAAAAACTGGCTTAAACCCTCCGGTAGCTATCAGTTTGTCATACAGATAATGAGCTCCCGAATAAGACAGGTCATTGACTTTTTCCAGACCTTTATTGCCCATAATGGACATATACACCGTGGCCCACAGGGCCATAAGTGACTGGTTGGAGCATATATTGCTTGTTGCTTTTTCTCTGCGTATATGCTGCTCCCTGGCCTGGAGGGTCAGGACACACCAACGCGATCCATCCTTATCAACAGTAGCGCCGTCTAATCTTCCGGGAAGTGTTCTCC
>URDD01000120.1 GCA_900546395.1 uncultured Bacteroidales bacterium
TTGAAGCTGCATCCTGTGGATATTCTTTGCCTCAAGTGCCTGCCGATCCCGTATTGAGGGCTGAACTCGAGGGAAAGGATACGGATTTGCTGATAGATATGCTTGCTTCTATGAAGTCTTTGCACAACTCTACGGATTACGATACCAGAAAACGGCTGATCAGGGCAATCGAAATCGCCCGATATGAGCAGGCACATCCGGTTGACAATACTCATTTTCTGCCTAAGTCTGCATATTATATAGGTACTTTGGTTTCCAGGGATGAAAGAAATATGCGTATAGACGCACGCCTTGAAGCTCGTCTTGAAGCAGGTATGGTTGAAGAAGTGAAATCTTTGCTGGACAGTGGCATTCCGGCTGAAAGTCTTATCTATTACGGACTTGAATATAAATTTGTCACTCTTTATCTGACAGGGAAACTTACATATGAACAGATGAAAGAGCAGCTTGCAGTGGCCATCCACCAGTTTGCAAAGAGGCAGATGACTTGGTTTCGCGGGATGGAACGTAAAGGTATAAGGATTCATTGGACAGAAGTTTAATTTCACTAAATATCATCTGAGATGAAAAAGAAATTTTGTTTTTTTACTGGACTGTCGCTTGTTTTATTTGCAGCGTCATCAGTATCGTATGCTCATGATGCAGATACAGTGCGCTTTCATTTTGCTACAGAGAAAGAGGCCAGAGTACTAGTGTGTTCTGACGACGTCTTCACAAGAGGTTGGAGTGAGTTTGACATAGTTTCAAGACTGCAGGATACATGCGGAACAAAATCTGATTTGCTTGCATTGAAGCAGGTGGAAGTGAGAGACTGGACTGAAGAAGAAAAACAGCTTATACTGAGTGATATGCATGAGATAAATCAGATTATTCGTACAGAAGGGTATAAATTGCCTTTTCCTGAGGAAGTTATACTCGTGAAGTCCACGATGAAAGACGAAGGGGGAGCAGCAGGATATACTCAGGCCAACTGGATTGCCCTGTCTGATTCTTATATTGAGCGAGCAGATAAAGAAGCCCGTCGTTATTTGCTGTTGCATGAACTTTCGCATATACTTACAAGAAACAGTATGGAGTATAAGACGAGATTGTATGCCGCGCTGGGATTTAAAGTGATTCCAGAGGGAATGGTATATCCTGAGGAGTTAAAGAAAATTCGTATTTCAAATCCGGATATTGGAGCCTATGACAGTTACGGACCATTCAAGGTCAATGGACGCAAGGAAAACTGTGCGATGTATCTGTATGCAGGACGCCCTTATACAGGAGGTAAATTCTTTGAATATGTGGAAATAGCATTTGTTCCATATGACTCTAATATGAACCCTAAGCGTGATGCAGAAGGAAAACTTATAATGTATAATATGTCCCAAATAGAGGACTTTACAGAGAGAGTAGGCAAGAATACAGAATATATAATTCACCCTGAAGAGATATTGGCGGAAAATTTTGTCCTTGCTTTTCTGCGCGAGCCGGATGTAGCTACACCAAAACTGCAGAAGAAAGTGTATAAGGTACTGCGAGGAAAGTAGAATATGTCTTTTTCCCGGCGCATCTCAAGACATCAGATTTTTTTTAAGCTTTGACAGTGCCAAGGTAATATGACGTTCAACAGTCTTTTCAGAAATATTCATGTTCTTGGCTATTTCCTTATTGCTAAGATTGTTTTTCCTGCTTAACAGAAATACTTTACGTCTTTTTTCAGGCATTGAGTGTATTTCATTTCTTATACTATCGGATAATTCGTTGAAAAGCGTATCAGAATCACTCCTGACTGAAGATACCATATTGTCATCGTATTCTACGAGCAAAACCTTGTTGTGGCTTTTCAGGTAGTTTAAGGCTGCATTTCTTGCTAAAACGAAAATATAACTTTCAAGACAGAGATTCTCATCAAGGGAATCTCTGTTTAAATATATTCTGGTAAAGACATCCTGAATTATATCTTCTGCAGATTGTTTGTCTGTTATAATTTTTTCCACGAATCGGACAAATGGGGCGTAGTATTTCGTAAAGAGGATTTTATAACTGCTTTTCTTACCCTCTTTAAGCCCGATAATTAGTTTTTTGTCTTTTAGGTCCGACATGGATTTTGGATATTACGGCCGCAAACATAATAAAAAATAATTAAAAGAAACTGCTTGAAAAATTAAATTTTTTTGAATTGGGGGATGAGGCTGTTTTTGTTGTTCTATATAAGAAATAACAGTTATATCTGTTTTAGAATCAAAAGAATACAGTTGCTATGACTCTAAAGAAAAAAATAATATCAGAAGATGATAAACAGCAGTTTGATGACTTTTTCAAGAGCCTTTATGATGAATCTTGTAAGGAAAGATCTGCTGATGATGTGATTTTGTCAGACAGAGCATTTAAGACTTTTGAAAGAAGGACAGGATTGTCTCACAGGTCTTTTTTCCGGTCCGTTTATCTGTACCGCTCTGCAGTCTTTGCGGCAGTTATATTTTTGCCGCTTGCTATAGTATGTATGATTTCAATTATCTCAAGACCGTCAGATTTGTCAGTAGTGGCAGTAAATGAGATTTTTACAGGTATGAAGGAGTTTCGGAGGGCTGTGCTTCCCGACGGAACTGTTGTAAATCTTGATCCATGCAGCCGTCTTGTGTATCCTTCTGAATTTGAGGGAGATAATAGGAAAGTCTATCTTAGTGGCGGGGCATTTTTCGATGTTGCTACAGATTCATTGAAACGTTTTATCGTATCCGCACAGAGCACGGAGGTTTCTGTGTATGGCACTTCTTTTCATCTGTCATCAAGAAATGACCGTCCGGATGAAGAAGTGGCATTAGTTGAAGGCTCTGTCGAGTTGAAGTCCAAGGATAGCCGATCGGCGACTATGGTATCTCCCGGACAAATTGTTCGTTATGACAAATTTAGCGGAAGCGTAATTATTGAAGAGTTTGATGTACAAAGTTATATGAGTGTAGTGAACAGCGGTGGAATACAGTTTCTCAATCAGACGCTTTCAGAAATAGCACGGGAGCTCGGCCGTATCTTTGCCACAAATATACAGATAGTCGGGGATGAGATTCAGAATGAAAGGTATTATGCCACATTTGTCAACGGGGAAGATTTGGATACAATCCTTAATTCCCTTAATATCAACGGATTGTTTACAGTTTTACATAACCCTAATACTAATACTATAAAATTGACCGAGAAATGAGAATAATTCATTTTGCACGACGGCTCGGCATCAGCATGCTCTTCTTCCTTACAGGGGCGGTGTTGTTGCCGGCTCAGAACATCAGCATTAATCTTAACGGAGTCACGGTCAGCAAGGCTGTGTCTGAAATACAAAAGATTTCAGGATATTCCGTGATTGTAAAGTCTCATGGACTTAATCTTTATGAAGAAGTGACACTTGACCTGTCGGATGTCAGTGTCGTATTTGCACTTGAGAAAGTGTTTGAATGTAAGCAGTAACTTTGCTTCAGCAGATTTCAGAAAAATCAAAACCTACAATTTTCGGAAAAGTGAATCCTACTGA
>URDD01000121.1 GCA_900546395.1 uncultured Bacteroidales bacterium
TAATTTTTACCTTGTAACTTATTAAAATTTAATTTATTAAACACTATCGGAGATTTTTTCTCCGGACACTAATGATACTGCTAATAAAAATTTTGTCCATAGTTTATAGACGTAATGTGCAAATATAAACAATAATTTGAAAACAAAACGAAAGTAAGTAATTTTATTTTCTTTGTATTTATTATCACAATATTACTTTTATATAATTTTGATAGAGTATATCTCGTACTGTTAGATGCGCATTGTCAGTAAGTTGACAGAAATTGAATAAAAGGGAAAAATATGCAATTTGTGACGTTTTGTGAGTTTTGAATGCTTTCATTTTATAAAATAATGCTTATTTTAGCCCCTTCAAATTTTAAATTTAAGACTGATATGAAAACTAAATCACTTATTTTATCATTGGTTGTACTTGCTGCAATGCTGGTTTCCCAGTCAGCATCTGCGCAGCTCAGAGTGGGTGTTGGTTACGGTTTGAGCCAGCATAGGGTAAAAGCCGGCAATGTCATTAAAAAATCAAACGGCAACGGCTTTTATCTGACCGGTACTTATAACATTGATCTTCTCAGTGGAAACTGGGGCGTCTTCGGTCTTGAGCCGGGACTTGTCTATAGTTATTATGGTGACGGAGAGAAAGATACGTATGCCGGTATAGATGTAAAGTCTTCTCTCAGAGAGCATTATCTTGATGTTCCTGTATTTGCGAAGTACGGCTATGACTTTATTCCGGGCAAACTGGGAGCATATGCATTCTTCGGTCCTCAGTTTTCTTTTGGCCTCGCCTCACACACTCGTATGACTTGCAAGGGAAATGTGGCCGGTGTCAGCATCGATGGAAAAGCAGTAGTTCATAATTATTCCGGAAAGGTTACTGTAAAGGACCTTGACAAGGCAGTGGCAGACGAGCTTACAAAGAATTCTGATTCAGATTACAGCCTTTTTGACTTCAAGCTCGGTATTGGAGCAGGACTTAAGATAATCGACTGCATTGATTTCAGATTCGGATACAACTTCGGCCTTGTAAACCGTAACACCGGTGAAGGAAAAGATTCATTAAAAAATAAGATGAATCAGTTTTATTTTGGATTTGCATATCTTTTCTAAGATTTCCGGACCGACAGGTATATAATATAAGGGGTGCAGCATATGATTTGCCGCACCCCTTTTTCGATTTAGTAATTTTCTATCAGTTCTTGCGGCTGATGTGGAAGTTTACGTTGTTGTATTCATCGCCTGGAAGAGCGTAGAACTCTCCGTCAAGGACTCCCATATAAGCCATTGTCTTGAATTCATAGCTCATACCGTTAAGGTTGAAGATTTCTCCGAACATGGCGAAGTGGTCTTGGGAAATTTTACCGGTAAATGCAGCGCCCGAATTTTCCGGATGTATATACAGCTGGGAATCTGGGCCAAGGAACAGACCTTCGAATATGATTTCATATTCTTTACCGTCAATGACCTTCTTTCCGAGAACCTGAGGAGTATCTATAGATATTTTCTTGGTAGAAGGGTCATATCTGGCTACGAAAGGCATTTCCTGGGCAATTTCATTTTTACCCCAGCCATATACTTTGAAGCTTCTGTTAGGAGTGAGTTCTTCAAATCTTACAGTGTATTCCATAAGAGTGGTCCAGTCTGATGTTGACTGGCCGAGTATCGTCCATTCTCCTAAATATGCCTTGTATTCAGGATCAGATTCTCCACCTGCAGATGGCTCAGGGTCAGTAGCGGCAGTCTCTATTTCCAATATGAATTTGTCATTATGTTGTATGAGTATTATATAGTAGTACTCTGTATCAGGCTGAAGTTGAGGGAGGATTCTGGTGAATTTGCCATTGGACGTAAGGCTGTTTGCATCTTCTTCCGGCAACATTGTCCCTCCGAGACTGAGCAGAAACTGGGGATTCGTTTCCAGATCTTTAATTGTCCACCCCATTATCTCAAGTGTGGAATTCAGAGTGGATTTCTTGTCAAAATAGAAGAAAACTGTTTCCGGATTGATGTCAGGTATATTTTTAGTTTCCACTGTCACCTCAAATGTGTCATAAGTATGAAGTCCTTCAAGTTCTCTTTCGTAAGGCTTCAGTGTGATGTTGACTGAAGGTTCAAGTGCAGGAGTCGTTACATCCATTGTTGTTAAGAACTCGTCTCCGCTTGCATCCACTCCATAAATCAGAAGGCTGTATTCAGTTGACGGATCTGTATTCCATACTTCAGTATAAGTGTTCCCTGCAGGCCAGCCATATTCGAACAGGTGCTCCATCATACCTGCTTCGCCTTTTTCTGCAATGTATTTGTCTGCAGTGGCTTTGGTATAGAACTGGTAGAAGAAGAATTTAACATTTTCATCGCAGTTCATTCTTATCCTTACTCCTGTAGGATCGCAGGCTTCAATTTCTGGAGTTACTGTTGAATTTGATTTTCCTCCAGGCTTCATAGTGAATGAAATAGCCTCAGGGGTGCCGTGCCAGGTCTCTGTTTCGTTATACAGGCTGAACAGTGCATAGTATTTCTTTCCAGGGGCGAGGCAGGCTATGTGGTCTCTCATCTGGTCAGGATCTCCTGCAGTCCAGGTGATTTCCTGAGTTCCTTCAGCATCATATCCGTACTCTGCCAGAAGGTTCCAAAGGAAGACTGACATGTCGAATTCCTCACCTTCGGTCTCCATATTCTGGGCAAGTGCGTATTCGAAGTACCATCCTTCCATGTAGCAGTGGCGGTATGTCACACTTGGCTCTACTTCTACTTTATATGTGAATGAAGTCTTGTCTGAGTCTATGAATGAAAGCATTTTGACCGCAGGAAGAGTCGTGACAGCTACGCTGCTCACTTTGCTGAATTCTCCGGCTTTATAGCTTGCTGCATATAATGTGTATTCTGTTTCCGGTTCAGCATCAAAAGACATGCTGACAGTGGTTTCATCCGGCGTAGCACTCTGCCCGTTATCAAAAATCCATTTTGCATCAGGGGATCCGTCTTCATTTTTTACAAGTGCGCAGGCGACCTTTTCTGAATTTTTGAATTCAAGTACAGCCTCCACACTGTTGTCTGTAATATTGCCAAGTTTTACAGAGATTTCGGGGGCGTTTTCATCTTTTCCGCCAGGCTTTTCTTTTTCACAACTGCAGGTTGATACAATACTGGCTGCGGCTATGCCGAACAATCCCAGTTTTTTGACAAAATGTTTTAATTTCATAGTAGTTAAATTATTTTATAGTTGTTGTCTGCGATATTTTGTATAAGGTTACCCGTTGGCGGAATTAATTTAAGTTGATAAATATGAGTAAAAAGTTGTACATGTCGCTGATTTTTAGTAACTTA
>URDD01000122.1 GCA_900546395.1 uncultured Bacteroidales bacterium
GGGAGGTTTCTTTCTCCGCCTTGAGATATACGGATGAAGATCTGTATGAGGCCCGGCATCTCTGGGAACTGTCACCAAGACCTTATATTGTACTGAGTCTTGATGCCAGGATCAGAGGAATCGGAAATGCGAGCTGCGGACCGGATACTATGGAGAAATACAGAATTGCAAGTGAGCCTCTGTCTTACAGACTGCGTTTTTCGCCTGTCTGCATTGACAGAAAATAGTTTAAAGGGTGGACTTCTTCCACAAAGGAAGTCTCTTTAAATACAATTGTCAGTCCCGGCCTTTTCCGGGAAATAAAAAATGCAGATGATTCATAACAATCATCTGCATTTTTTATTTATAAAACTCTTGCCGTCACCTGATTTCTTTGCCGAAAGGCACAAGCGCAAGAAGCGACATCTTGAAATGCTGCATTCCGAATGGAATGCCTACGATTGTGATGCAGCATAGCAGCCCGAAAAGTATGTGGGAACAGGCTATTTCTATTCCTCCGAAGAGTATCCAGATGACATTCATCAGGGTGGACAGGCATCCTCCGTCATTGGCTCCAGAAATGACTTCACTTCCGAACGGCCATAACGCAAATCTGGCCATTTTAAACAGCTGCAGACCAAATGGTATTCCTATGACAGTGATACAGAAAAATATGCCCCCTAACATATAGTACAGGCTGACAAACAATCCTCCCAATAGTATCCAGAGAATATTACCTATTAATTTCATTTCAATTTTCTTTTAAAAAACCGTCGTTCTCAAATACGTCACAGTTCCCTTTTTCAGATTTCAAAGGAATATTTCTCCGTACTATGTCAATGAATATCACTATTATAAACAGGCTGGCAGCCATAAGTGAAATATATTGCCATTTGCCCAGGATATCTGCCAGAGTGTTTTCAAACCCAAGTTCCTTTATTGCAGGGAGCTGGCTTGTGAATACCGCAAACGCATTGTTTGTCAGGTGCATGAGCATAGTGAGCTTGAGAGATCCTGTCCTGTAGTAAACATAGCCGAACAGGATTCCAAGTATAAATGCAGGTATTCCCTGCCAGATATTGCCGTGTATCAAGGCAAATGTAATGGCTGATATACATATTGCCCAAACAGGTCTGGTCTTCTGTAGCAGGCCTCTCAAAATCATTCCTCTGCAAAGCCACTCTTCAAAGATCGGAGCGAAAATGACAGTGGTGGTTACAGTAACCCAGAGAGGGCTGTTCATCAACATGTTTTCCATTATGGCCTTCAGGTTTTCAGGCATTGGAGGCAGTACGGAAGTCAGCGGATCCGTGATTGTATTTCCGGCCAGGGTGACGACAGCGGCCATAATTGCAAGGAGGATTCCGTTTAGTGAACCGAAATTGTTGCTGTCAAGCGCATATCCTTTCTGGAAGAGTTCGTTTTTTCTGCTTTGGAGTGAGGCATACAGCATTGCCGGAATGAACATTACCGGATATGTTATTATCATACCTATGGATGTAGCGGTCTGGATGTCTGATACAGTACTCATAAGTAATGTAAGAAGATTTCCGACCAATGCTCCTGCCAGCAACATGATAAGCAGCATGAAAGTCCCTCCTATTCCGGGTGCATAGTATGTGAACCCGGAATATAGGTCAAAGGACTTTCTGCTTGTTTTACGCATTATACCTGGCATTTATTATCTGTTATAAAGAGGTGTAGGATATATTCCTTTGTCAGCGAATTCCTGGAATTTGGCCACTACGCCAGGCCTGTCTTCCTTGAATGTCACTCCAAACCAGTGTGAAGGCGTAGAGAGAAGTTCAGTCGCTGCGCTGTTGTCTTTGATCATGCAGTCAATAGCGTAAGGAATATAGAATTCGGCCTTGAGTTCATTGATGTTTTTTGCAATGAAATCCTCAAATATTTTTCCGCTCTTTTCAAAGTAGTCAGGAGTGAATCCCCACATATTCATTGATGCCAGAGCTTTGCCTTCGAGTTCTACTTTTTCGCCTTTACTGTTGTCTCCGTATACTTTTCCGTCATCGGCCTTGGCGATATTGTGGTGCTCTTCAACATGCGTCAGTTTGTTTTCTGCATCTGCTGTACAGATTCCTCGTGAAACGCCGCCTGACTCGGACAATGTGTGGTCGAGCTCGAAGCCTACCATACAGAAGCATCCTGTACTCTTCTCATGAGCCCTGAGCCAGTCTCCGAGGATCTTGAAGGATTCTTTTCCGTAGTAATCGTCACCGTTTATTACAGCAAACGGTTCTTTTATGGTATCTTTGGCCATAAGGACAGCATGTGCTGTTCCCCAAGGCTTCTGTCTTTCCGGGTTGAGAGTAAAACCGGCAGGAATCTTGTCAAGTTCCTGTGTTACGAACTCGAACTGCAGAGGAGAGCCGTCAGTACATTTTACGTGGCTGTATTTTTCCTTTACCAATTGTTCGAATTGTTCTTTAAATGAAGATCTTACTACATAAACTACTTTGCCGAACCCTGCCTGGACGGCATCATAGATTGAATAGTCAATTATGGTTTCTCCGTTTGGACCTAATCCATCCATTTGCTTCAGCCCGCCATAGCGGCTGCCCATTCCGGCAGCAAGAACAAGAAGTGTTGGTTTCATAAAATGATAGTTTTAATTTAAAACAGTTAAAATCTTTCAAAAATAACTATTTTTGCGCATATATTATCTCAAAAAAAAGAAAAAGTGGTCAAATTCTCAGATATATTCTATGGAAAGAATGGCGGGTTTTTCAGGTTTGCATTTTTTGCTACCGGTATTTTCCTGCTTATTATGCTTATGAAGCCTGGTACTAATATTATAAGGTGGGTAAGTTCAAAAATTGAAATCAGCAGGCAGGAAGAGCAGTTGCGTCAGTATAATAAAGAGATTAGAGATATAGAAAACCGTATCAGAATGCTCACCTCTGATAAAGACACTCTGGAGAAGTTTGCGCGTGAGCAGTTTTATTTTGCAGAACCTGGTGACGATGTGTTTATTTTTGATGAATAAACTTCATATTGGTCTTATTTATAACAGTCTTTGCTTATTGTTTTTTTAATTTTTTTTGAAAAATAATTGGCAAAAATGTAATGACGTATTGAAAAATTATGTACCTTTGAAGGATGAAAAATTAAAAAGAAGATATTATGTCTAACTTCATTAGTGTCCGGAGAAAAAATCTCCGATAGTGTTTAATAAATTAAATTTTAATAAGTTAC
>URDD01000123.1 GCA_900546395.1 uncultured Bacteroidales bacterium
GCCGCGCTTCTATAGGAGTCCTGGAGAAACATCTTCTCCGGGACTTTTTTTTATACTGCCTTTTTTATTATCTTCTTTACTGTATCGAATGCCTCTGCAAGTATTTTGTTAGCAGTCTCCTCTTGATTTTGACTTTCTTTCATTTTTTGCTATATTCGAAAAAAATCTGTGATGAAATTTTCGATATTTGCTTTTATATTTTTTCTTGTAATTCCGCTTTATGGTCTTTCCGCCTCGGAAATTGATGACCGATGGCTGACAGAACATTATACAAAAAGGGAAGTCATGATACCGATGCGTGACGGTATATCATTGTTCACAGCTATATATGAACCTTTGGAAAACAAGTCAAAAAGTGGGTTGTCAGATGCGGCTGCACCTCTTATAATGATGCGCACTCCTTATTCCATAGGTCCATATGGACAGTTTGGCTTTTCTTCTAATTTAAGGAAGAAATTTCGGCCATATCTTGAGAATGGCTATGTCGTAGTACTACAGAATGTAAGAGGGCGATTCCTAAGTGAAGGGCTTTATGAGAATATCAGACCTTTTATTGCGGATAAAAGGCCAGGACAGACTGATGAGGCATCTGATACGTATGATACAGTCGAATGGCTTTTGCATAATGTTTATTTTAATGGAGCAGTCGGTGTTACAGGTGTTTCATATCCTGGATTTTATGCTACATTAGCTGCATTGTCCGGACATCCTGCTATAAAGGCTGTTTCTCCCCAGGCTCCTGTGCTTGACTGGTACATGGGCGATGATGCACATCATAATGGAGTCCTGATGCTGGCCGATACATATTCATTCGGGGGAGGTTTTTACAGATACCAGAAAAATCCTGCAACTCAAGCTCCCCCGACAGCTGCTCAGCCTATAGGTGATTTGTATTCTTTCTTTATGCGCAACAGGACTTTTCAGGACGTTACTGAAACGCTTGCCGACACATTGTCTTTTTGGAATGAAATCAGACGTCATCCTGATTATGACGACTTCTGGAAAGCCAGGACTCCTGCTCCTCATTTAAAGGATATAAAACCTGCCGTTTTAGTTGTAGGAGGTTCTTTTGACACGGATGACTGTTATGGCGCAGTAAACACATTCAAGTTGATAAAGAAGCAGTCTCCGGAAACAGACCTGCACTTTATCTATGGTCCCTGGTATCATGGGGGCTGGCATAACAGTAAGTATGAAAATCTTGGTCAGGTTTGGTTTGGAGAGGGCTTTTCTGATTATTACATGTATAATCTGGAATATCCGTTCTTCCGTTATTATCTTGAAGGAAAAGGAGAAAGGCCGGAATCAGTATATGTGATGCCATCCGGCGTGCAGAATGCAGGATGGGAAACTTACGATACCTGGCCTCCGAAGACATCCAATACGCTTAGTCTTTATTTTTCAGATAACGGGACTTTGTCTTATTCACTTCCGGATAAGAAGAAATCCTTTTCAGAATATATTTCTGATCCTTCCACCCCTGTTCCATATTACTGGAAGCCGCAAAAGTCCCGTAACAAGGATTATATGTGCGCGGACCAGCGGTTTGCATCGTGCAGATCAGATGTGCTTACGTTTACTACAGATATTCTTGCGGATACTTTGAAAGTAGAGGGGCCTGTCAAAGTGCGTGTTTACTGCGAATCAACCAGCTCTGATATGGATATTGTAGTTAAGCTTATCGATGTCTATCCTGATGACTTTGCCTATCCGTCAGAAATAGCAGAAAAATTACCTGATCCTGATTATATGATGGGGGGATACCAGATGCTCGTACGTGGCGATATATTCAGAGCACGTTATCGCAAAAGATTTGAAGAGCCCGTTCCTATGGTTCCTGGAAAACCGGATAAAGTTGACTTTACAATGCCGGACATTGCACATTATTTCCTTCCCGGACACAGAGTAATGGTTCAGGTGCAGAGCAGCTGGTTCCCGTTGGCAGACATCAATCCGCAGAAATTTGTAAAGAACATTTACGAAGCTGTGCCGGAAGATTATACAGATGCGGAAATAAAGATATACCATCAGAAGAATATGGCTTCTTACATAGAATTGCCGATAGTTCAGCGATAATCTTTATATCAATATTTCAATTAACTGTCAAATGAACACAATAGTTGTGGCTTCTGATTCTTTCAAGGGGTCTTTGACATCTGAGGAAGTTGCAGAATATATAAGCTCTGGTATTCATAAAATATTTCCGGAGTGCAATGTCAAATGCGTTCCTGTAGCTGATGGGGGAGAAGGAACAGCAGCTGCAATCGTTAAAAGTCTTGGAGGGACATTCATTGATGTCGATACAGAAGATCCCCTTGGCCGGCAGATTGTGGCCCAGTACGGGATCTGTGAATATAACGGAAGTTGTACGGCTGTTATAGAAGTGGCTGCAGCAAGCGGTTTGCCTCTTCTTGAGGGCAAAGAACGTAATCCAATGGATACTTCTACTTACGGGACAGGGCTTCTTATTAAAGACGCGTTGTTGCGTGGATGTAGGAAGGTGCTGATGTGCATAGGAGGAAGTGCGACAAATGACGGCGGCACAGGAATGCTTGCTGCTCTTGGTTTCCGCTTTCTGAATGCAGACGGACAAGTTCTTCCCGGTAAGGGTTCTTCGCTCGGGAAAATAGTTTCTGTAGATGATTCCGGAGTTTTGCCTGAAGCTCTGGATGCTGATTTTATTGTAGCATGCGATGTGTCAGCACCTTTTTGCGGGCCTGAAGGTGCTGCATATGTTTTCGCACCGCAAAAAGGAGCTGATATGGCTATGACCCGGAATCTTGACATAGGGTTAAGGTCATTTGCAAGTATTATCCTCAGTCATTGCGGGACAGATATTTCAGGTATGCGTGGTGCAGGAGCAGCAGGAGGCTTGGGTGGCGGGCTCTATGCTTTCCTGCATGCCAGTCTTGTATCAGGTGCTGAAATGGTTCTGGATGCTGTCGGGTTTGATAAAATTATTGATGGGTGCGATATGATAATTACAGGAGAAGGCAAGATTGATATGCAGACTTCAATGGGGAAGTTGCCTGAAGTTGTAAGGAAGAGAGCGGCGGACAGGAATATTCCGGTAGTTGCAATTGCCGGATGTGTAGATTTGCCTGAAGACGCCGGCGCAATGGGTTTTTCAGCGATATTCCCTGTAACTCCTGCTCC
>URDD01000124.1 GCA_900546395.1 uncultured Bacteroidales bacterium
CAGTCCTGACACAGAATCGCATTTTTGAAACGTTCCGTTATATCCATGGCACTCCTCAGTCCGTCTCCAAAAGCGGCAATGATGGCAGGAGTGCTTCCCCTGGAAAGTAGCATTTCATCAAACTCCTCCCTGTGAGCTTCTCCTATAAACCATTTATATTCCATGATCCAGCCAGCCTGCGCTACTCCCACTGCATATGAAATCATATCATTAGGTGCCAGCAGGGCATTCCGTTCGCCGGGTGTAAGCTTCATGTCGTCTTTTAGCCTGCGGATGCCGTCCGGGGCTGCAGGAGAATCAAATTTTGCGATTGCAGAAGCCAGGGCTTCTGACTGGGTGATATCATTGTTTGCTGCGGCGGAATCTGTCCATTCTGGAAGAATAAGGGCATCGCAGGCATGCTCCTGGCAAAGGAAATAAGGTCTGTTTTGATTTGCTATATCGTAATAGCGTTCTTTTTCTTTATTGACAAAAGAAAACCATTTATCGGATAAGGTGTCATAGTGCCGGGATATCTCGTTTTCAGAATCGATATGCTTCCTCACATGCTTCAGTACATCGGAAATAGCGGCATCGATATATTCCAGTTCAGGGTCGGGATTTGTAGAATATGCTCCCATAAGGGCTCCGTTGCGGAAGCAGATACTTTCAAGTCTTGTAATCTCTTCAATGTCCTTTAGTTGCCGCCAGAGCGAGGAATAGTCTTTTAGAACGATTTCTTTCCAATGCTTTACTCCAAAGTCATAGCCTGCGTGAATATACGGGGCATACTCTTTCCTGTAAGTTTTCACCTTGACGGATTTCCGGGCGAGCCTGTCATAGGCGGTGATATAGCATAAACTGTACACGATAGGATCCAGTACATCAATTTTGTCTCCCGGTTGGGGAAATTGTACCTTGGGTGCCGCTTTCTTTTCAGTCGTCATATTCCATACTGTATCCTTTGTCGCCTTTATATCAGGCTCCTCTTCGGTTATCCGGTTCGTATTCTGAGCTCCGGCTGACAATACCATGCCTGAGAACAATGCTATGAATGCTGTTTTTTTCATAGCAGATTTTACAGGATAAGACACCTTGGTATCATTCCAAAGGTGATTGTATAATTTATATATTGCGAGTATTGTTACCCCCCCCTAAACTATTTTTTATTATAGTAATAATGTGTTTCATACTCTTCGTTTTTTTTCTGCGTAAAAGTAGCAAAATCCTTCCAAACAGCGGCGACTTCTCCGCAAATATTCGTTTGCATTTTTTTATCGAAACTCCATTCTATCGCATCCAGTGGCATTTCGTGAAAATTCAAGTTATCCAAATCTTATCCCAAAAGTGGCAAAAACTCGCTATGTTTGTTGATTATTGACGATTCAAAAAAAAGTATAAGAATATTAAATACCCGATTGGAATACAGACATTTGATCAGATTATAGAGAATGGTTTTGTCTATGTGGACAAGACAGATATGGTGTATTCTTTAGCAACTGAGGGAAAGGTTTATTTCCTGAGTCGTCCTCGGCGTTTCGGAAAGAGTCTTCTGCTTTCCACCTTGAGAGCATATTTTGAGGGAAGAAAGGAATTGTTTAAGGGACTTAAAATCGATTCGTTGGAGAAAGACTGGCACGGACATACGGTGTTTCATTTGGATTTCAATGGAACCAATTTTACAGTTTCAGATGCCTTGGATATGAGGTTCCCGTTTTGAGAAAGTTCTTAAAGCCGCATACGAAAAAAAGTGGCCGTGGTGTCGTGGTCTTAATCGATGAATATGACAAACCATTATTGGATGTGTTGGAGCAAGATCCTAATTTGTTGGAGAAAAACAGAGAGATTTTAAAGGCGTTTTATTCAGTCTTTAAGCAAGCCGATGCTCACATCGTTCTTTGCTAGTATTCCATATTCAATGCGCCGGAAAGACAACGAGCGCGAAAGGGAGAGGTATTTCCAGTACACCTTTTATCTATTGCTTTGCCTGATGAGTGTATATACTGTGTATATCGAAAAAGAACAGAGTCAAGGCCGTGTCGATTGCATCGTTGAAACTCCGAAATATGTATATATTTTCGAGTTCAAACTTGGCGGTACAGCATCAGAAGCTTTACAACAGATAGAAGACAAAGGCTATGCTCTCCCATATCTGACAGATTCGCGTGCAATCCACAAGATTGGAGTAAATTTCTCTTCTAAAACTGGCACAATTGACGACTGGCAGGTTTTGTAGGTTAATGCATTGAACTGACATCTACCTTTTCTCGCAGTTGAAGGAAAGGACAAAATTGCCGGATGCATATCCTCCGATAAAGTCATACTTGTGAGTTTCTGTCTTCTTCGCATACATATCGTAACCTTCAGTTGTAAAACCGGCTTTCAACAATTTGTCGTAGTAAGTTGTCGAGACGGATTTGTCACAACTTTTTCATACTATCAAAGATTTTTATGTTCGGTTTCATGTCAATTGGATTTGAGCGAGTCCTAATTACGTGGTTTACAGCAGCAAATATAGTTACCTCCCCCTGAAAAAAGCAAGAAAAATTCCAATTAAAATGCTATTTAACTTTGAATCTCACGACTATATCTCCGTCAACCGGCATATTCCTGTGCACATTGAAGGTGTACCCTTCTTTGAGAACAAATCCATATTCCTTTCCACTTTCGAGCGGAACACCTATCTTATATACCAAAGTCCGTGAGTCTTTCCAATATATTGACTTTCGTGGATTTACCCCTAACTTCCTCATTTCTTTAGCTGAGACCTGAATCGGATTTACACCTTCCAGTTCATTGATAGCTATCACACCTGTCTCCATAGGTTCTGAAAATCTTATGACAATCTCTTTCAGACCGGCTGCAACTTCGAATCCAGGTTCAGGAAAAATACTTACTACGAAAGGACGACGGTTGTAGTCATTCTTAATCTCAACTATCTGGTCTCCGACTCTTGTCATAAAGGCAGAAAGCTGAGGCATAAAATCGTCTATTATAGCGTACATT
>URDD01000125.1 GCA_900546395.1 uncultured Bacteroidales bacterium
CATGGCCTTCTGAACAGATATTCACTGCTTATGATTTTCCATTTTCCTTCTTCTGAGATTGCATTATCCATAATGATTCGATTTTTTAGAAACAGCAAAGTTATCTGAAAAATTGATAAATTTGCGTTTGTCGTCTGATCTTTCTGGCGAAGTGTGTATTCCTGCGCTGTTTCAGACCGCGCAGGTGGTTGCAGATTGCGGTTGCAAATTTTTAAACAGCTTCTAAAATGTTATGGAGATTGTAGCATATCTGAGAGATAATTTTATGGAGATATTCACCCTTGTAACGGGTATAATATATGTGATTCTGGAAATAAGGCAGAAAAACTTTATGTGGATACTGGGTATGCTGACGAGCGCAGCTACTGTCTATGTTTTTTTTGTTCAGGGACTCTATGCTTCAGCCATTCTCAATGTCTATTATTTTGTCATCGCCTTCTGGGGGTTATTCCAATGGAAAAAAGACAGTGCTGCCACTGGGGACAGCGGAAGCATACATCTTAATAAACTCTCGCCGGGAACAGTTTGGGTAAGCCTTGCCTTATTTATAGCAGGGACGGCCAATCTTACTTTCATTATGGAGCACTTCGGGGATTCAATGTCTGTTCTGGATGCCTCTGTCACAATGCTCAGTGCGATAGCGACCTGGTGGCTCGGGAAGTCTTATCTTCAGCAATGGTTTCTGTGGATAGCTGCCAATGCCCTTACTTTTATCATGTGCCTTCACCAGAACCTCTATCTTCTGTCTATTCTTTATGCAGTTTATGTCCTTAGCGCAGTTTTCGGCTACTTTCACTGGAAACGCAACGGTCAGTATGTTTGAATGAATACCTCTTTTGATGTGACCCATGCGATGGTCAGTTCTTTCATTTTATTAGTTTGCGAATCGGTCGCCAAAGTACATTCGGTACGGAAAAGCCTCCTGCGGTACGGAATGGGGGCAGTATGCAGAGGAAAGTAACTGCCAGACATCAAGAGATATCAGTCCTTCATCATGAAGCAACTCTACTGAGCCGCATTTACCGTGCGTACAGGATGATTTTCCGGAACAAATTCACCGATGCAAGGCGGAAATAGAAGAAAATCGTTCTGATGTAATTCAAATCAGATTATTGTACTTATAGAAAAAAGAGGTGACCTCAAAGTCTTATGACTTTTGGGTCTCCTCCTCTATTTTATTACCGGCAAACGGTAATGTTTTCAGTATTTTACTTTGTTGCGTTTTCAAGTTTCTTCATTATAGAGAAGATGAAGAGAGCTGAAACGAGACAAAGTGCGATGAGGATACCCCAGAGAATCCAGAGCTGGATACCGCCCCAAAGCATACCTATAATGGATACGAGGTAGTTTCCGACTGCAGTTGCGGCAAACCAGCATCCCATCATTGCTCCCTTATATTTAGGAGGGGCTACTTTTGATACGAAAGATATACCCATAGGAGAAAGGAACAACTCGGCAAATGTAAGAACGAGGTAAGTCGAAATCAGTACGTTTGATGATACTCGTGCGTATTCTGCACCAGCCTTAACGGCATCAGGAGTTGGAAGACCCATTGATCCGAGAGCCATAATAGTGAAGCCCAAAGCTGCGATAATCATTCCGATACCGATTTTTCTAGGTGCTGAAGGTTCTTTGCCTTTCTTTGCCAATGCTCCGAAAACAGCCATTGATACAGGAGTAAGTGCCACTACAAAGAACGGGTTGAACTGCTGGAACATCTGAGGAAGTACGTTGACAGTAGTGTCAGCTGCAAGTGTATATTTCCATACGAGGCCTCCGAGTGCGAGAGCTGTAACTGCTCCTGAAACAGCTTTTCCTTTTCCGGTTTCTGACTGGAATACAGAGAACAGACCATATACGGCAATGATAATGAATACAAGGTTCACTACATCAAATGCCATGCTTGTAATTCCCGTAGCTGTCTGGGCAGTATAGTCTCTTGCGAAGAATGTGAGAGTCAGACCGTTCTGATGGAATGCCATCCAGAAGAAGATAACTACTGCAAACACAAGCAGGAGAGCTGTGATTCTTGACTTGGTCTGCTCGGGGGTGAGCTCCTGTCCGGCGCCTTTGTCAGCAGAAGCAACCTGCTTGGCAGTGACATCTGCATGCTTGAAAGTGCTTTTGAATCCTAAGTATATAAGCATTGATACAATCAGAGATATGCAGGCTACAGAAAATCCCCAATGGTATGAACCTGCAAGTACATCAATGTAATTGGTCGCGAAACCGCTGAGGTCAGCTGTGTCTGTTACTCCCTGTGCCTGAGCCAGAGACTGGAATTTTGACAGAGCCTCTGGAGTCATTGAAGATGCTCCGTTGAGGTACTGGTGAGCCAAAGCAGGGATGTCTCCGTTATACGTAAGGCCGTTTTTGCCCATAAAATAGTCGGTAATCTTAGATGCGGCAGTAGGGGCAAACAAGGCACCGATATTGATAGCCATGTAGAAAAGGCTGAATGCAGAGTCTCTCTTTGCTGAATATTTCGGGTCGTCGTAGAGGTTACCTACCATTACCTGTAGGTTGCCCTTGAAAAGACCTGTTCCCAATGCGATGAGAAGCAGGGCTCCCACCATGGCTGCAATTCCCATAATTCCGTCGCCGGTAGGGATTGCAAGAGCGGCATATCCTGCAAACATAACGATAATGCCGGTAGTGACCATTTTGCCGTAGCCGAATTTGTCGGCAAGAACACCACCAAGAAGAGGAAGGAAATATACGGCAGCAAGGAAGCCGGCGAAAATGTTGGAAGTTATGGCCTCGGAAAATCCGAATTTGGCCTGCAGAAACAATGTGAAAATCGCCAGCATGGTGTAGTAACCGAAGCGTTCACCTGTGTTGGCGAGGGCGAGGGCGAAAAGCCCTAT
>URDD01000126.1 GCA_900546395.1 uncultured Bacteroidales bacterium
ATCGGCTCCTTTTGCAGTAATGACAAACTTTACTTCCGTCTCTGTTGCTGTATCATTGATGATTGTCACAGTAGGAGGCATCAGTTTGTCGGGCTCCTCTTTTTTGCATCCGTATATTGTAGCAGCTATCCCGATTACTGTCAAAATCGGGCTGGCAATGAAAAGAGATGTTTTCATAGTGGTAATATTTGGTTGTTAATATGACGATAAGGCGGACGGCCTATATGAACAGATTCATTGGTTTTTTCTGTTCCTGTGTGGTGATTTCCGGCAATTTGTCAGGTAATGTAACCTGATAGCGACCAGGGCTTCCTGGAATTTCGTCAGCATCAAAGCCCAGATATAAGACTTCAAAACTTTCTCCAGCCATTCTGGAATCCCAGAATGTTACGTCGTAGTAATAAAGGCCATCAGAACTTTCAAGTTGCATGCTGTTCTTCCACCCTGAGTACGAACCGTCAAATTTTTCTCCGTAAGCATTTGAAACGGATGTGAAGTAATCCCTCCATTCTGCAGCAGTCTTTCCATTGAAATCTCCAGGATAAAAACCGTCTTCATAGCGGAATGATTTTGCCCCATCTGTCATTTGAAAGCGATATACCGTAGCAAAACAGTTTTCAGGCGCTCCCTCAAGTTCGCCGGAATTGATGACGACATGCTGGATACGCACTGATGCAGTGCTTTTTTTATCTTCTCCTCCGCCCAAAGCTTCGTCCTTTGTTGGAATCTGTACACGAGTCCAGTTGAGT
This sequence comes from uncultured Bacteroidales bacterium, assembly GCA_900546395.1. GTDB lineage: Bacteria > Bacteroidota > Bacteroidia > Bacteroidales > UBA932 > Cryptobacteroides. Next base: position 750 of record URDD01000126.1, read on the forward strand.
TTTCCTGCATTTCCTTCGGCATCTACACCTATTACTCCTATGATGACTTCGCGATTCCAGTAGTTCTGCTCTCTGATTTTATTATCGGAAACAGGACTTTGGTTCAGCAGGTAGTTTTTAAGGTCTTCTTCAGTATTGGGGATAAAGTCCGGAATGTCCGGGTCGTTGTCGAAATAATCTCCGTTCATTACTGTCGCATAGTAAACGGCAGTCTTTTCATTAGGAATAAAGGTTACGTTTATATAGCAGTAGGATGACATATAGTTATGTTTCTGGTAACTGATATCTCCTATTTCAATCCAAGCCTTGGAAAGGTATTCTGCCTGAGTCGTAGTAACGTTTAACTCCCTCCATTCTGAGCTAAGTCTTGTTTTATTGTCACCATTCGCTTTTATTCGGAATGTATATTCAGTTGACGGTTTCAGTTCTGAAAAAGAAACGGAAAGTTCTTTGGTGTCAGTTTCAGACACTATGGGAGTTACACTGCCATGAGAACTCTTGTGCTGGAGTGAGTATGTGTAGGAAATTGCGTCTTCTATCTGACTCCAAGACACAGTGAATGAATTTTCTGTGATTTGGGACGATGTCGGTTCAGGACATAGGCATGAGGCAAGTGTCGGTTCAGGCTCTTCAGTGGCTTTGGGAATTTCTTTTTTAGAGCAAGATGCTGCAAGTGCTGTTACCAGCATGATGACGGATGGAAATAAGCTTCTCATAACAGATCGATTAAGATGGTTAATAATAAACACAAGCAAACAGATTCGCAAATCTTAGAAACTGTATGTATTTTCAATAAGTTTCTTATTGGCCGGTTTAAACTTAGATTTTTTTTCAATAAAAAATACAACATTTCCAAGAAGCCTTGTCAATTTTTTATCTCAGGCTTCCTGGACCATCAAAATCGCTGTATGAAAAATGACTATTTCCCTGAAAACAGTCCGAACAGGCTGGCATCCAGCTTGTCGGTGATAAGAGCGAAGTCTTCCGGGCGGTTCTCGAAATCCAGACTGTCAGCATCTATGACCAGAATTTCTCCGGGATATTCTTCAATCCACTTTTCATATCGCTCGTTAAGTCCTTCCAGATATTCTATGCTTATGCTTTTTTCATAATCGCGTCCTCGTTTCTGAATTTGCGATACAAGGTGTGGAATGGACGACTTCAGGTAAATAAGCAGGTCGGGCAGCTTTACCAGGGACATCATCAGATTGAAAAGGTCCATATAGGTATTGAAGTCCCTCTCTGAAATGTTGCCCATATCCTTATTGTTGGCGGCGAAAATATAGACACCTTCAAGAATTGTCCTGTCCTGGATTATAGTCTCCTTTGAGTGTGCTATTTCCAGTACGTCCTTAAACCTTTGTGTCAGGAAATAGACTTCCAGATTGAATGACCATCGGAGAATATCCTTGTAGTAATCTTCAATATACGGATTGTGTGTTACTGCTTCGTATTTCGGAGTCCATCCATAATACTCTGACAGCATTCTCGTAAGAGTGGTTTTTCCACATCCTATGTTACCGGCGATTCCTATATGCATAATTGTCAGGTGTCGTTAGTTAAGAAGCTGTTTAAAAATTTTTCAGAAATTCTTTTATGGCTCTTTTAGGTCTGTTTCCCACGACTTTTTTCAGTCAGATA
>URDD01000127.1 GCA_900546395.1 uncultured Bacteroidales bacterium
TGGTGCTGTCTCTGTTTCTGGAACTCAGTCCCAAATGGAAGATAAAGATAAGCGATCTCTCAGAGATGCTCAAGATTTCCAACATAAGTATTCTTTCTCTTATGAATGTTGCAGACGAATTGGTAAAGAAGGGATATATCAAGAAATATGACAGAAACGAGAATGATGATATCATCGGCACTCATGACTGGGAAGATAGCATAGGCAGCAAAAGGGTTGTCAAGAGGATTCTGCAATCCTTTAAACGAGGAGATTCGCCATTGATAACGAACAATTTCCTTGAACCGGCAATTGAGGATGGCATGCGCCAGCCTGATTATTACCACTTCACAGACAAGGCTAAAGAAGAGCTGTTCCCGGAAATGGACCTGCTGGACAAGTATACGGAAAAGAAGGACAAGTCGCTTATTCCATATACCTCTTTCGCCGGGAAAAGACTGTTCTATGCTCCGCACTGACAGGCTCGCTCAGTTGCTGAAGCCGGAACAGTTCAATCAGGTGACTCAGAGATTGAGCGAGAACGGGATGCGTAATGGGGTTGCCTGTCTGTTCTACGGTTCACCAGGAACAGACAAGACAGAGACTGTCAATCAACTTGCAAGAGCTACCGGTCGTGACGTGATGATGGTGGATGTCACTCAGATCAAGAGCTGCTGGGTGGGGGAGAGCGAGCAGAATATAAAGGCCCTCTTCGACCGTTATCGCAAGCATGTCAAGGATATGGAAGTCGCTCCTATACTTCTGTTCAACGAGGCTGATTCGGTGCTCGGTATTCGTCAGGAGGGTGCGCAAAGATCGGTCGATAAGATGGAGAACTCCATTCAGAACATCATCCTTCAGGAGATGGAGACTTTGGAAGGTATCATGATAGCGACAACCAACCTACCTCCAATCTGGACAAGGCGTTCGAGAGAAGGTTCATATACAAGATCGAGTTCGAACGTCCGGGCATTGAAGCCAAGCAGCAGATAAGGGAGTACAGCCAGAGCGAAGCGATGGTCTCAAGAGCAGAGAAAAGGCGCAAAATAGGATTTTAGTTAAGACTTAATAGGTAATCATGGGAACAATAAAAATGACACTCCGGGCAATAGACTGGACTATGGGAGAAATCGGCAGTGTGTTTGTAGGTCTGAAAGACGGTAATTGCCGGATAGACTGGGGAGACGGACACACATCATCAATAAAGGCACATACGCGTGAGATATTTCCGCAGCATGAGGCGCATGTGTATGCAAGCACCTGTAAGAAATCAGGAGATACATTCCAGGTTACCATATCCTCTTCCCGCAACAACATCTTGTTCTTCAATACTGGAAGCATAGATATGGAGATTCTTGAAGTAGATATCAGCGAATGTCCGGAACTGGAGAGTCTGGAAGTTACAGGACGGCCGCCTAGAATCGACACTCGCTTCAATGGTCATCTGAAGGATCTGAAGATTGAGGATGCCCACGGCATTGATCTTGATCTTTCTCAAAATCATGCCCTGGAATACCTGACCCAGTACGGCTATGATAATCCCAGACTGGACATATCGAAATGCGACAGCCTATGGTATCTGCATATGGGAATAAGCCATGTCAAGGAGATTGCCGTAAGCAACCGCTCATCACTGAAAGAACTTATCTTCTGGAATAATGAGTGTCCATTGACAGCAAGATCACTCAAGTTCATAAACAGTACTTTAGAACGGAATAACCGAACAATAACTTTAGGAACAATTTAGTATGAACACAATCGCATTCACAGTACTTCAGGCTGTGTTCAGCCTGCTTTATCTATCCCATTTCTATTTCTGGTACATGCTCGGAAGGTATGAACCTTTCCGTAGAATCCCCAAATCAAGATTCTATGTCTTTTCAGCTCCTTTCATCGCTGCGGTGACTTTAATCATGATCGGCATTCTTTTCATCATTGACTCCGGCGTAAAATTCCGCCTAAGTCTGATGACTGTCCTGCTGGCATCAATACTGATCACCCATATCAAATCTGCGGTGCTACTATACCTGCTGAAAAGCAAAACCAGAAACAGTGCAATCAGCTATGATTCTCTGGAAAGAGTCAGAAAGCGCTGCACCTTGGTACAAACTACCGCCATTCTCCTGTATGCGGTAATCATTCCGATGGCTATCCTTTATCTGCAGTAAGATGAAACTTAATAAGGCAGTTTGGATGTGGACAAACTGCCTTATCTTCTGCTAAGGAAGTGTCTTTTCAAATCCATCTTCTCATGGAGAGTACGGACTATGAAAACATCTCCGTCGTCGATATTCTTGTAGAATATTATATGGTGTCCTGACCTTACTCCATAGAGGTCATCGGAAATCTCGTCATAGCACCTGTTCATGACAACGGATGTACCCAGAAGACCGTTGCATGCCGACACC
>URDD01000128.1 GCA_900546395.1 uncultured Bacteroidales bacterium
ACAACGACGCTTGTATTTTTACCAGGGCTGACTGCTGACCATAGATTATTTGATAAACAGGTTGAGTACTTCGATGGAAAATATAATATTATTGTATGGGATGCACCGGCTCATGCCTCTTCCTGGCCGTTCCGCTTTGACTTTGATCTGTTTGATAAGGCAAAATGGCTGAATGTGATTCTTGAAAAAGAAGAAATCATAAAACCAATTATAATAGGTCAATCAATGGGAGGATATGTGGGACAGGCTTATGCACAATTGTATCCTGACCGGCTGGCAGGTTTTATTTCCATTGATTCAGCACCGCTTCAGAGAAACTATGTGACAGCAGTGGAGATCTGGCTTCTGAAAAGAATGGAACCAGTATATGCACATTATCCATGGAAGTTGCTTTTGAAATCCGGAACTGAGGGAGTTGCAACTTCTAATTATGGCAGAAACCTGATGAAGGAAATGATGCTGGTCTATGATGACGATCAGCATCGTTATGCACAAATTGCCGGGCATGGATTTCGTATTCTGGCAGAGGCGATGGAAAAGGATCTGCCATATGAAATCAAATGTCCTTCCCTGTTGATATGTGGTACAAAGGATCATGCCGGTTCATGCATAAGGTATAACAGAGAATGGCATCGAAAAACGAAAATTCCTTTAAAGTGGATTGAAGGGGCCGGTCATAATTCTAATACAGATAAACCGGAGATGATAAATAGTTTGATAGAAGAATTCCTTTCAAATATATAAAGACGATTGAAAACAATTGGTCAACCGTTATAAAAGGGCAATAAACAAATCGGAATCAGTAGGAGGATCATTATGAGATTTTATAACATATTTTTCAGCCCGACAGGGGGTACAGAGAAAGTAGCAGATATTGTTGCGAAAGGGACGAAGCTGGATGCTGAAGAAATCGACCTAATTAAAGAATCAGATAAACTCATGAAGGTGAAATTTGAAAAAAAGGACCTATGTTTGGTTGCTGTACCGTCTTACGGTGGACGCATTCCAGCAGTTGTAACGGATATGTTCTGCAAAGTAAAGGCAGATGGTACGAAAGCAATTCTTGTGGCAGTATTTGGAAACCGTATGATTGATGATACGCTATTGGAACTACAGGATGTTCTGGAGGCATCAGGATTTGTATGTATCGCAGGAATGGAGGCAGTCGCAGAGCATTCCCTGATGCACCAATTTGGAACCGGACGCCCGGATCGGCAGGATGAAAAGGAATTGCTGGAATTTGCCGCAAAGATTATGCAAAACAGCGAAGCACAAAGGATACCTGCATTTCCGGGAAACAGACCATATCGAGAATATGGTGGTGTTCCATTCAAACCTGTTGCAAATGGAAAATGCACTTCCTGCGGTCTGTGCGCAAAAGAATGCCCGGCAGGTGCCATTCCGTTGGACAATCCGAAGATGACCGATAAGGATAAGTGCATTTCTTGTATGCACTGTGTAGCAGTCTGTCCGAAGAAAGCAAGAAATTACAGTAAGCTTGTCAGTTTTATCGCTGGACTGAAAATGAAAAAGGTTTGTTCCGGTAGGAAGGAAAATAAATTGTATTTATAATAGGGCGAGCAATACAATGAGAAACATGTAAATTGATACGTGAACAATCGGCTCAGTATGATATTTAATTAAATATTGCAATGAAAAGATCATTTACCGTAAACAAGCAGTAGATGGTCTTTTTTATATCTTTTTGTGAACAAGTAGAGATTTATAGCCGGAAATCTATGTTTTATCATAATCTGTGAAATAAGAGAGGTTAATTCTTCAATTTACATATTTTTTAAGGTGTTCCGGCATGGTATTATGGTACTTATAAAGAACCTATTATGTCAGTTGGAGAGAGCGGTGAAAAGTTATGAAGCTATTGTTTAAACAAAGGCTGTTTTCATGGTTTGACAGCTATGATATCTATGATGAAGCAGGCAACACTGTTTATGTAGTAAAAGGTCAGTTGTCCTGGGGACATAAACTTGTAATTTATGATGCCTATGGAAATGAAGTAGGAATGGTTGTTCAGAAAGTACTTACTTTTCTTCCTAAATTCGAAATTTATAAAAACGGCAGTTATATCGGATGCCTGAGCAAAGAATTCTCATTCCTGACGCCACATTATAATATTGATTACAATGGATGGCATATTGATGGAACCATTATGGAATGGGACTATAGCATTCTTGATCAAAGCGGTTATTCAATCGCCCGGGTCAGTAAAGAACTGTTTCATATGACTGATACATATGTTATTGATGTTCAGAATCCA
>URDD01000129.1 GCA_900546395.1 uncultured Bacteroidales bacterium
GTTACTATCTGCTTTTGCACTTAACTCCAAAAACCTTAGATTCAGGGATGACGGACACTTCAAGATAGTCCAGTTTACTGACATACATTTTATTTATGGAGATTACAGATCAGACATCACATATTCTTTAATCAACGAAGTCCTGGAGAAGGAAAATCCTGATTTAGTCATATTAACTGGGGATCTCATATACGGAACTCCCGCAGACAGCAGTCTTATGACTGTACTCAATATGGTTTCTGCACACAAAATCCCTTTCGGAATAGTATTCGGCAACCACGACTATGAGCAAGGTCTGGACTATAGCCAGATGCTTGATATAACCAAGAAATACAAATATAATCTTACTGAAACAGCAGCCGGTATAAACGGATATTCAAATTATGTTATTCCGGTCAAATCTTCAGACGGAAAGAAAGACGCAGCCATTCTATACTGTCTTGACTCAAATACATACTCCAGAATAGATGGTGTAAGAGGATATGATCACCTGCATTTTGACCAAATTGCATGGTATATGGATAAAAGCCGCGAATACACTTCTGCAAATGGAGGATCCCCTGTACAGTCATATGCATTTTTTCATATCCCTCTTCCGGAATTCTCACTTGCAGCATCCGATCAGACTTCTACACTTATAGGTACAAGAATGGAGCAGGTATGTTCTCCTGCACTGAACTCCGGAATGTTTGCTGCTGTAAAAGAAATGAAAGACATAAAAGGAATTTTTGTCGGCCACGACCACGATAATGACTATGCTGTCGCATATAATGGCGTTCTGCTGGCATACGGACGCTACTCAGGCGGCAACACAGTTTATAACCACCTCGAAAGCGGAGCAAGAGTCATAGAACTGACTGAAGGAGAAAGCTCGTTCACTACCTGGATAAGGCTGAAAAGCGGAAAGATTGTAAACAAAGTCACATACCCTGACAGCTTCTGATATTATTTTACTACCTTTGAAAATATAACACAAAAAACCACATAAATATATGACACAAATAAACAGATTTAAAGGCAGCTGGCCGAAGGTAGGTATCAGACCTACTATAGATGGCAGGATGAAAGGCGTACGTGAATCTCTTGAACAGCAGACTATGTCTATGGCTGAAAGCGTTTCACAGCTTATTTCCTCAACGCTGAGATACCCGGACGGCAGCCCTGTCGAATGCATAATCTCAGATACCACTATAGGACGTGTTGCAGAAAGCGCAGCCTGTGCGGAAAAGTTCCATAAAGAAAATGTCCAGATAACTATCACAGTCACTCCATGTTGGTGTTACGGAAGCGAAACCATGGATATGGACAAGGATACTATAAAAGCTGTTTGGGGATTTAACGGCACGGAAAGACCTGGCGCAGTATATCTTGCAGCTGTTCTTGCAGCCCACGCCCAGAAGGGACTTCCTGCTTTCGGAATATATGGAAAAGATGTAAAAGATGCTTCTGACAAGGCGATTCCTGAGGATGTAAAAGAGAAGCTGATCCGCTTTACCAGGGCAGCCGTTGCAGCAAGCGTAATGAGAGGCAAGAGTTATCTCTCAATCGGTGCCGTATGTATGGGTATTGCAGGCTCAATCGTCAACACAGATTTCTTTGAAGACTACCTGGGAATGAGATGCGAAGGAGTCGATGAAGTGGAAATAATCCGCAGAATGACAGAGGGAATCTACGATAAGGAAGAATTTGCCAAAGCTCTGGCCTGGGCTAAATCAAAATGCAAGGAAAACGACGATATCTGCAACAGGGAAGATCTCAAAAAGACACGTAAAGAAAAAGATTCCGACTGGGAGTTTTCTGTAAAGATGATGATGATAATCCGCGACCTGATACAGGGAAATCCACGTCTCAAAGAACTGGGATTTGGAGAAGAGGCTTTGGGACACAACGCCATCCTCGCAGGATTCCAGGGACAGAGACAGTGGACAGACTTCTATCCTAACGGCGACTTTGCTGAAGCACTTCTGAATTCATCTTTTGACTGGAACGGTATCAGAGAGCCTTATTTGCTTGCTACAGAGAATGATTCGCTCAACGGAGTTTCCATGCTGCTGGGACATCTTCTTTCAAACACATCGTCGATTTTTGCTGACGTCCGTACATACTGGAGTCCTGAATCAGTAGAACGCGTTACCGGGAAAAAGCTTTCAGGTCTTGCTGAAAACGGAATAATACACCTTATAAACTCAGGAGCCGCAGCTTTGGATGGAAGCG
>URDD01000130.1 GCA_900546395.1 uncultured Bacteroidales bacterium
CAAGGCCGAGAAAAGAAGCCAGGCCATCACTCTTATAAGTAACAGGTGCATGAGAATGCTTCAATGTCCGTTTAATAGGCAGCCACTGCGCAAATTTATAGAATCCGTCGAGGTCACTCCTGAGTGTGAATTCCTTGTTTTCATAGACAGCTCTTACCAGGGCCGGAGAGTCGTGCTCAGGGTCGGCCAATGTCCATCCGGCATCTTCGAATATACGTCCGGTGGCGCAGTTCATAAGTTTGTAGGGTGTTGGTCTAAATGTCATAGTATTTATTTTACTTTATTGTCTATAATTTCCGCTATATCTTCAACAGGAGTGGAAGAATATCTGTTGAACGTGCTTCTGCACAGAGGGCAGGCTGTGACTATTACATCCGGAGAGGCTACGGTCAGATTGTTTATTGCATTTTCAGTAAGCGCCTTACGCTTTTCAAAGCTTAATGTCAGACTGCCTACGCTGCCGCCGCAGCAGATGCTTTCCTTTCTGTTTTTCTCAGCTTCCACGAGTTCTCCTGCGCATGAAAGTACTTCACGAGGTTCATCGTATATGCCGCACCCTCTTCCGAGTTCGCAAGGGTCATGGAAGACATATTTCACGTCATCTTTCCTGATTTTCAGCCTTCCTTCCTTAACCAGCCTGTCGATATACTCTGTATGATGTATTATCTCGATTCCTTCCAAATCATATTTTTCTTTGAAAATCTTGTAGCATATAGGACAGGTCAGAAGCAAAGTAGTAGCACCGGATGCCCTGATGATTTCCGTGTTCTTTTCCACCATCTGTCTGGCCTGATCGAACCTGCCTGCCATCCACATAGGGCGGCCGCAGCAGATGCCTCCGTCCTTATCCATCAATTCATAATCGACGCCGGCTTTCCTGAGAAGTGATTCCATTGACTTTCTGATAGCAGGAGTAAGTGCTGTCATACATCCTGCATAGTAAAGCACTTTGCCTTCGCTGCGTACGGAAAGCGCAGAAGTATCTATGCCTGAATAATTCTGGCTGATATTGTATTTCCTTATCGAGCGCTGGGCGATTCTCAGTTTGTCTCCTTCTACGCCGACAGGGCATACTGAAGTACATTTCCCGCAAAGCAGACATTTGTCACTGATTTCTTCAATGCGCTTTTCGTTTGAGCGTCTGAGCTGGCGGTTCAGATATACTGTGGTATCCTTGATATTGGCTTTCTGGACTCCCATCGGGCAGGCGTCAATACACAAGCCGCAGCTTGGGCATGACCATACCTGGGCCTTTGCAAAGCCTTTTCTGGCATTTTTTATCTTTATCCCTGAGTTTCTGAGAGGTATCAGCAGTATTTCAGTGGGGATGTGCATATAGCGAGTAAACGGAAGTACGAAGAAGAATATACCAAGCGCGCAGGAGTATGCCCACCATGAAGGAAGCATATTGGCATGGTCGCTCAGGAACGAAGTAAATACATAGTTGAGTGACTTGGTAAGGAATGACCCGCCGCTTATATCAGCTGTAAACCCCTCTGCCAGAAGCCTTAAAGGGAAAATTGACCAAAGGGAGTACATTGCTACAAGGTCCAGGAAACTCGGGTTTGTAGTCCTTCTCATTCCAAACATCCTTGACCTGATTCTTTTTACAATGGCCAGGAAAATTCCGCTTAGTACGACCAGAAGGAAGAAGTCCATAAGGAAAAAAAGGACAGCTCCTTTCATTGTAGTTTCCGTTTCAGCAACAAAATATCTGAAGAATATCGGATAATAGAAAAGCTTCGCCCTGTGAGGGGTGTAGAGGAATACCTCAATATGCCCGATCACAATCACCATAAACCATCCGAATGCTATGCTGGAGTGCATATATCCGAGCAGCTTGTTTCTTTTCCATATCTTGATATGCAGAAGACAGTCACAGAATATGTCTTTGATGTTCTTCAGCATTGTTTTCGGTGTCACCAGTGACAAGAAGAAGCGCTTACGGTCTTCTTTAGGGAGCTGGACAATTATCCTTATCATTCCTATAAGGCAATATATCAGGATAAATGCCATTCCCAGCATGAATGGC